>DAORCZ010000230.1:6069-9855 GCA_035345735.1 Pseudomonadota bacterium
TCGTCTTCGGCCTGGGGGTGCAGCAGGCGGTGCGCGACCTTTTCGACGCCCTCGAAGCACAGGTAAAGACCGCCGAGCATCAGCAGCGGCAGCACGGCCCAGGGGGCAAGCCCGCTGATCAAAAGCGCCGTCGGCACCAGGATCAGCTTGTTGAGCGCTGAGCCCTTGGCGACGGCCCACACCACGGGCAGCTCGCGATCGGCGTCGACGCCGGTGACGCCCTGGGCATTGAGCGCCAGGTCATCGCCGAGGACGCCGGTGGTCTTTTTGGCCGCCACCTTGGTCATCACCATGACGTCGTCAAGGAGGGTGGCAATGTCGTCGAGCAGGGCCAGCAGGCTAGATCCGGGCATGGGCTGTTTTTTCTGGCTGGGGCGGGGTGAGGAGAGGAGAGCGAGGCGACGGCAAGTCGCCGGGGAACGGCGCGGCGCGGCTAGTGCTTGGGCGTGCCGGCGTCGTTGCCCCACAGGTCTTTGAGACGGGCGTCGCGGCGGCAGCCGAGCCGGTAGCTGTAGTAGCGCTCGGGCTTCTTCTTGTAGAAGTCCTGGTGATATTCCTCGGCGGGGTAGAAGGGGCCGGCGGCGGTGATCTCGGTGACGATGGGGCCGGGCAGGCGCTTTGCGGTCTCGATCGCGGCCTTGCTGGCTTCGGCGGCTTTCTTCTGCGCGGCGTCGAGATAGAAGATGCCGGAGCGATACTGCGTGCCCTTGTCGCAGAACTGGCCGGCCTTATCGAGGGGGTCGATGTTGTGCCAGAAGATTTCGAGCAGCTTGGCGTAACCAATCTGCTTGGGATCGAAGACGACGCGCACGGCTTCGGCGTGGCCGGTGACGCCGGACGAGACCTCTTCGTAGGTGGGATCTTTTTTGGTGCCGCCGACGTAGCCCGAGATCACGGCGCTGACGCCCGGGAGACCTTCAAACGCGGTCTCGACGCACCAGAAGCAGCCGCCGGCAAAGATGGCTTCGCCGCGCTCGGCGGTCGCTTCGGGCTTGGCTGGTTCAGGCTTGGCCGGCTTGGCAGCATCCGCCTTGGCAGCGGGCGCCGGCTTGGCGGCGGGCGCCGGCTTGGTCGGCGGCTTTTCGGCGTCGGCCGGGGCCAGGTACAGCGCCGGCAGCAGCGTGGCGAGGAGGAACGCGGACGAGGTGCGGGTACGCATGGGCGGGCTCCGTTTCGTTGACAGCAGAGGCGCCGACTGGGGGGCACCTCGGGCAGCGAGCAGATCCACGATATCAGACCCGCTCCCGGGCTGGCTGGTGGGCTTTGGTCTAGTGACCGCCGTCGCTGCGGAAGCGACGACCGGGCGAGGCGCTGCCCCCATCGGTGGAGCGCAGGCCCTGCATGGTGGTGCCGAGCTTGAGGCCGTACTTCTCGTTCAGCAGGCGGATCGACGACTTGTAGGCGCCATCGCTCCAGCCTGAGCGGTTGACGTAGTAGGCCTCGCCGACCAGGCCGACGTCCTCGCCCGCGAGCGGCTGCACCGCCCAGTTGGCGAGATCCTTGTTGGTGATCGTCGCGCTCGCCGTCAGCCAGTGCCAGGCATCGGGCCAGATCTGGACGTGGGTCTTTAGCGGCTTGGGAATGTTGACGGTGGCCGGGGTCGATGCGCCGTTGTTGTTGAACAGCGCGGTCAGCTGTCGCTGAAGCTCGGCTTCCAGCACCGGCATGCCCTGCTTGGCAAGCTCCTCCCAGAACTGCACGCAGCGAATGTCATCGTCGTAGACGCTGCGCGTGGCCTTGGCGGCGACGGCGTAGGCGTTCTGCGGGATCTCGATGAAGTTCAGGCAGTGATCGGTGGTCCAGGCGCGCCAGACATTGGCGTCGGTGGTCTTGCTGGGATCTTTGATCTGATCCCACCAGTTCTCGGGCCACCACTGGGTGATGGTGACGACTTTGACGCCGATGATCTGCTTGTACTCGGGACGATCTTTGAGCGCGAGCGCCACGTCGCCCCCGACCTGATTGAGCCAGTAGGGCGAGATGGCGACGACCAGCTTGTTGGCGTTCACCACCAGCGCGTTGCCATCGGTCTCGCCCGAGACGCTGCGCACGCGATAGCGGGAGCCCTGCTTGTTGTGATCCAGGCTGACGACCTTCTGGCTCTTAAAGAAGCGGACGCCCTGCGCCTTGGCCTTTTCTTCCATGCCGCGGATGAACGCCGTCATGCCGCCGACCGGGTAGGACGCCTGGCAGCACACGTCCCATTCCTCGTCGAGGTAGTCCATGTAGCCGCGGGCATCGAGGGGATACTCGAAGTCGGCGCGGAAGCGCGACATGTCGTGCAGAAAGTCGTAGCCCGTAAGGCCCGAGGTGGCGCGAATGTACGATCGCAGATCCGAGAAGTTGGTGATGCTGGCGCGGCCGCTGCCCTTGCGCAGCACGTCGTAAAGCCAGGTCTCGTAGTCGACGCTGGTATCGAGCTGAGTCTGCAGGCCGCTGTACTGCGAGCGCAGATCGTCTTTGGCAAAGGCGTACTTGCCGCGTGCGCCGATCAGGTCGGCGACAAGCGGCGGCTTCTCCAGCGTCAGCTTGAGCTCGTCGGCGAGCGCGAACAGGACATCCTGCGTCTCCATGACGCGGCGACCGCCGACGCCGATCTTCGGCGAGTTGGGATCTTTGGGGTCGAGCGAGATGTCATGCAGGCGACCACCCAGCTCGCCCTCTTTTTCGATCAGGCAGACCTTGCTGCCCAGCGTGGCGCCCAGACGGTACGCGGTGTGTAGGCCGCCGGCGCCGCCGCCGACGATCGCCACTTCGCAGTCGGCTGTGGTCTCGCCGCCCGTGCCGCAGCCCGCGGCAAACAGAACAAGTGGACTTAAGGCCAGGCCAAAGGTGAAGGCCCAGGTCGCAGACAGTGATCGCGTGCGCATGCATTCCCCCCTCGTCATGCGTGGTGCTGGGCGAGAATATCACGTGGACCTGGGGCGAAGGAACGCGCCGGTCGGCGACGGACGACGCGCCAGAGAGGCGGCGGGCGAGGGGCGCGGTGGCGCCTAGAAGAAGATGGGGTTTGAGACCGCGAAGGGCTTGCGGCCGGGGTAGATCGGCGACAGGTCGCGACCCGCGGGACCGCGAGCATGGAAGACCACGAAGCTGTGCGGCTTGCTCGGTCGCTTGATCGACACGGTGGCTTCGTAACGGCGGCCGGTGGGGGCGACGGTCTCGGTCAGCTCGACGGTGCGCTCGGTCTCGCCGTTGAGAAGGACTTCCAGCTGACTGGCGGCCAGCCACTTCGGCGCTTGCACCACGACGTTGAAATCGAGGGTGCTGCCGGCCGCCGTAACCGTGCCACCAGGGCTGACACCGCCGGGGCCTTCGACGGTCATGTAGAGGCCGCCGCTTATCGTCGAGCGTCCGGCCTTCAGCGTGTCGCGGACTAGCTCCGGCGTGAGGCGCCGCGGATCATCGTGGCCAAAGCGCAGGCAGGTGCGGGGATAGCCGACCGGCGAGCTATCGATGCCATGGCTGTCTGAGCTACCGACGGCCCAGATGCGCTTGTCGGCGTTGAGCAGCGCGAACCAGTCGGCGACGATCGACTTGCGGTTGGCGTCGAACTCGCTGTCGTTGAAGGCCTCGACAGCGTCGAAGTCCTCGCTCCACAGCAGGGGATCGCCGGTGACGGTGGCGCGGTTAAACTCGGCGGCTGAGAAGTAGCCGCCAAAGCCGCTCGACGTCGGATGGTTGACGATGAGGAACGGCTTTTCTGGCAGGGCGTGGACGTCGGCGAAGACCTGACCGGGGGGCTTGCCCAGCCAGGGCACGGCGCCGTTGTTGATCTTTTCGGGG
>DAORCZ010000231.1:0-9854 GCA_035345735.1 Pseudomonadota bacterium
GCTCGCAGCTTGAACGTCGCCGAGGTCTCGCGCATCTCGTTGATCTTGAGGTCGACCTTGCCCGGCGTGAGCAGCTCCAGGTGCTTGGAGACCTTGAGCTCCAGCGCCACGTCGGCGTTCTTGCCCGAGCCGATGATGTTGTTGGCGACGCTGACACTGACCTCGAACTCGTCCCCGGGAGCGACGAAGGTCGGGACGTTGGGCGACAGCACGAAGTCGCCGCGCACCAGCGCGCCCTTGCTGAATACGCCGACCGAGTCCGCCGCCACCGCGACGGCCATGACCCGCAGCTTGCCGTTGAAGTGATCGGGAATCGGGTAGACCAGCTCCCTTTCCTTCGGGCCGGCATCGACGATGCCCGACCAGTAAGCGACCGGCTTATCGCGGCGCCGCTTGAACGGGTTCAAGTTGCGCAGCGCCGCGTTTTCACCATCGCCACCCGGCGCCGACACGCCATCGCCGTTGAGCAGCCGCGAATACTCGGGCAAAAGCAGGTCGAGGATCTGCGCCGTCTTCACCTCCAGCGCGCGCTTCTGGAAGAAGTAGGCCAGCGGATCCGGCGTCTTGTACTTGGCAACCTGCAGGATGCCTTCATCGACGGCGAACACGACGATCTTGGCCGGCCGGTCAGTCGAGTACTTCATCTTGAAGTTCTCACCGGGCTTCAGCAGATCCGGGGTGTGCATCGTGATCTTGGCGGTGCGCTTGACGCGCGACAGCGTAAACGGCGCCACGCCATACGACAGCGGGCTCATAAACACTTCCGGCGAGTCGAGGCCGCGGATGAACGACACCGTGACGTAGCCGTTGCCTTCCAGCTCCTCGGGCACGGTGATGGTCTGCACGCTGGCGGTGGTCGTGGTCTTAAACCACTTGTACGACAGCACCTTGTCGCGCTCGATGGTGATCAGGCCGGCGCCGGTGTACGGCGCCTTGATCTGCAGCTCCAGCTCGCCACCGGCCTCGACGTCGGGGTTCTTCAGCACCAGCTGCAGCTCGGCGTTCTTCTCTAGGTTGCGCGTGACATTGGCGGTGCCGGCGACGGTCCACTCGACGCGGTTGAGCTCCTGATCCTTTTCGTTCTTCAGCACCAGCAGGAAGTCGCCGGGCTTGTCAGCGGGCAGGACGAACTTGCTGCCCGCCTCGGGAATCGACAGCTGCTTGTCGCTGACCGGCAGCTCTTTTTTGACCGAGACGTACTTGTAGGTGCCGTTCCACTGCTTGGTCAGCACCGACAGATACTTGCGTTCCAGCACCAGGGCGCGCAGGCCGTTGGCGGCGACGCGACTGGCCTGCGGACCGACGGCGACCAGCTGCACGCTGCGCTCGCTGCCCTTGCCGACGTAGTGCAGATCGCCATCCGCTTTCCAGCCGACGAGATACGGCATCGGCGACACCGTCACTTGCGCCTCGGCGGCAACGCTGCGGCCACCTTCGGCTTCGTAACCGTTGGCCAGGAAGCGCAGGCGATAGGTGGCGGCGGCAAAGCGCGACAGGTTCAGATCGAATTCGGCTTCGCCCTGATCGTCCGTCTCTTCTTCGTCGAGATGATCCGAGACCGCTTCCTTGGCCTTCATCGGATCCGAGAAGCGATAGTCGCGGAACTTGCTAAACGTCGGGAAGGTCGGCGACAGCTCAAGCAGCGCCTTGACCTTGCGGCCGGTCGCCGGCGTGCCGAACAGGTTCTGCAGCGACACACGGGCCTTCAGGTCGGTCGGGGCCACCCAGCCCTCGACGCTGTCGGCCGACAGGCGGGCGCTGATCTTCAGACGATCCGGCAAGAACTCCTGTACCCGCACCGACGTCGTGCCGAGGAGCGCGCCGCGATGGCCGTCTTTTACGACGTAGACGTTGATGTTCCAGGTGCCAGTCGGCGAGGCCTCTTGCGTGATGTGCTTGATCTCTTCGAAGCCCGACTCGCTGAGGCGCAGCTTTTCGTGCTTCACGATCATCGCGCGGGCATCTTCGACGGTGACTTCCAGCGGCACGCCGGCCAGGCTCTGCTTCCAGTCGCGCTGTTTGACGATCAGGCCAACGCGAATCTCGTCGCCGGGACGATAGATGCCGCGGTCCGAGAACATGTAGGCCGAAAGCCCCCCCGGCTTGTCTTCATCGCGCACGCCCTCGACGGGGAAGCGCGACAGGTTGAGGTAGCGATCGTGCCGATCGTAGGGCAGGAACGACAGATCCGAGCCCTTGCGCAGGAGGTACATGAGCGGCGACTTTTCGCGCGTGAAGGTCGTCAGCTTGGGGAAGCGAGCGTGGCCATCACCGTCGGTGGTCTCGGTCAGCACGGCCAGGCCATTTTTGCCCACCACCTCGACCTTGACGCCCTTTAGCGGCTCGCCGGTGGCCAGTGACTGCACAAAGACGTCGTGGCTGCCGTCGCCGTTGTCCTTGACCACCATGCCCAGGTCGGTGACCAGGATCAGGCGGTTGTCGCTCTTGCCGCTCGCGAACTTGCGCTTGGGATCCCAGCTCTCGACCTTCAGCAGGAACAGGCCGCGGCGGTCATCACCCTTGCCCTCGATGTACTTGTCGACATCGACCGCGGCGTACTGCGGCTTGCCGTGCGGAAGCTCCGGCAGCTTGATGACCTCGCTGAAGATCTCGGTGATGTTCTCGGGGCTGAAGCGGTAGTTGTAGAACTCGGGGCTCTGGAAGTTGCCGGTGTTCTGCGCCACCAGGTGATGCAGCTGACCGGGCAGCACGCGGGCTAGCTCGACGCGCAGCGCGGGCACATCGCGGGTGTACAGCGACACCTTCTTTTCGCCGGATAGCGACAGCAGGGCGCCGTTCTGCATGATCTTCAGCTCTTGCGGGAAGTCGGGCACGCGGACGGTTGCGTCGTAGTCCTTGTCGAGGATGTAGCCGCCCCAGCTGCGCATGCCGTGCTTGACCTGCAGGTAGACGGTGCGACCGACATCGGCCTGATAGCGGAAGCTGTGCAGCGTCGCGTAGTCGCGCTCGTTGGCGATTTGGTCCAGGCGCAGCGGCTGTGACTTGGCGAGGACTTCCTTGCTGACCTCGTAGGTGCTCCAGGCGTAGGGATCTTTGTTGCCCGAGCGGTCCGTCAGCGGGCGCAGCGGCAGCAGGTAGGCGTTGATCGACTTCTTCATCTCGCCTTCGCTGATGCCGGTATTGGCCTCGACGAGCAGCACCTGCTCGGGCTCGTACTGCGCGTTGTTGACCAGGGTCAGGTGCGACTCTTTGATGCGCAGGAAGTCGTAGAGGCCGGGCACGGTGACCTGCGCCGAGATCTCCTTCTTGATGCCCTTGCCGCCGCGCGCCGCGCGCAGACCGGCGCCAACGCGCACCCACATCTGCGCCTCGCGCTCGGGGATTTGTAGCGGGTCCGAGTGGACGAAGGCGTGGGCGCGCAGCTTGTCGTAGCTGACCTGGAAGCGATAGGGCTGGGACTGCTCCTTCCCGTCTTTCTTGCTGCGGAGCTCCAGCACGAGGTGCTTTTCAAACTCGTCGGCCACCACCGGGTGCGAGAACTTCACCGTCGCCACGACCTTCTTGAGGTTCTGGTCCTGCGGGTCCTGGTGGAATTCGGTGTGGCTGATATCGGCTTCGAAGGCGGCGCTCTGGAACTTCAGCTCATAGTCCTTGATCGTCACGCCCTCGCGCAGCAGACCGACTTTGGCGAGATTGATGACGAAGTCTTCGCCGACCGGCCAGTCCTGCTTCGGCGTAAAGGTCAGCGTGGTGTCGTTCGTCCACTCCCAGCTGCCGGGCACGGCGGGTTCTAGCGTGATGCCGCTGGTGACCGGCTTTTTCGCCTTCTCGATCGGGACTGCCGATGCGCCAAAGTGAATGCGCAGCACGTCGGGCTTGGCGTTTTCTTCGATGCGCGTCGCGTCGGGGGCTTCGATGCGCACCGACATCTCGACCGGCTTGGGTCGTGACTCGTACCACTTGTAGCCGCGCCAGCCGGCAAACGACAGCACGGCCAGCACGGCCAGCGATGCCGCGACGTGCTTGGGGTGGCCGATTAGCCAGCGCGCCGCCGCCGCGATCTTGCGCCCAATGAAGCGCAGCCAGGCTGGGGGCTCATACGACAGCGAGCCAAACAGGGCTCGCAGGACTCGGCCGAAAAAACCAAACACTTTGCCAAAGAAGTTCTTCAGCGATTGCAAACGACTCACGGCGGAGGCTCCTTCTTCACGGCGTCGGCTGGGCCGCGCGCGGACACTCCTTGCATCGATGTGTGCAAGCGCTGTCGCGGGGTGTTGCTGGGCGGCATCTGAAAGCTCGTTCCCGACGCAAAGACTGAGCCTATCGTAGTCTGCGGCAGGCTAAAATGGTGGCCAATATGCGTACCCTCGGCACTCTGTCTTACGGGTTCCTCTGTCGCCTGACCCCCGGTGGCTTGGCCCTTCCCCTGCTGGCCGCGTTAGGCCTGACTGGCCATGCTTCAGCGGACATCGCCGCCCCGCCGCCACCCAGTGCAACCAGTCCGGCCGCCCCGGCGCCGAGCCCGACCGTCACCGTCACGATTACGGTCACTGGGGTGCGCTCTGGCCTGGGGCAGGTCACGGCTCTGCTGTTCGCCGGCGACGCTGGCTTCCCAGCCAAAGAAGCCCGCGCGCTAAAGCGGGTTCGTACCCCAGCCAGCCCCGGCACCGTCACCCTGACCCTGTCAGGCGTCGCCCCCGGCGACTACGCCGTGACCATCTATCACGACGAAAACGACAACGGCAAGCTCGACACCAACTGGATCGGCATTCCTAAAGAACCGGTCGCCGTGTCGAACAACGCCAAGGGCCGCATGGGCCCCCCCAAGTACAAAGACGCGATGTTCAGCGTCGGCAGCGAAGGCAAGACGCTGCAGATCAGCTTGATCAAGATCTGAGCCCCGAGCGCAGTCGGGTCGCCCGTTGCTTACGCCTTCCCCTCGACCATCAGCGGCGGTGCGTCGCTGCCGTCTTCCTTCAGACAGCCCAGGTGAGTGAACGGATCAGACAACACGGCGTTGACGCCGTCGATGCCGAAGCGCGCCGTCAGGCCGTCATCGATGCGCTCGTCGTAGCTGTAGCGCATCGGTAGGACCTTTTCGACGACGATTTGGCCATCGCGGACCACGGCGCGCTCTTCGATGCGACCGACCATCAGGAACAGCGGCGAGGTGCCCCACTCGAACAGGTGGTGATAGCCAGGACCCATGCCGACTGAGCCGAGGTTGGCGATGAAGACGGTCGTGTAGAAGGCATCGCCCTCGATGAACGCGCCAGGCAGGATGTTGTGGTAGTCCATCCACTGAAACAGCCGCACGCCCAAAGACAGCAGTGGCCGCGGCATCGCGAGCAGCAGGTCAAACTCTTTGTCCTGCGACGTACGCGCGTCGGTGCGCTCGAAGTTGACCTTGCCGTTGATGCGCTCGCAGAGCTGACGGAAGGTCTCGCCCGACTGGCCGGGCAGCTTGACTGCCGACAGCTTGGCTTCTTTGTTCAGCCGCTTGCGCTTCATCGAAAACGAGATCCAGATGCCCTTGCGCTGATACAGCCGCTTGCCGACGATGAACTGGTTCATCTTGGGGTTGCGATGCGCCGAGTGGATGCAGGCTCCGACGAGCAGATGCGAGATATCGCACTCGAACTTGCCCTTGGTCGCTTCCATGTAGCGCAAGAGCGGCTCGGCGTTGACCTGCGAATCGAAGTACACCACCGACTCGTTGCGCGTCTTCATGACGTAGCCGAGCATGCGGCGGTAGGGATGGACGTACTTGACCAAGGTGCCGTCGGATCGCGAGGTCTTGTTGTTGAGCAGCACCCACAGCAAGAACAGCACACCAGCGACGATCCACACGGTAGGAACAGACTGCAGGAACTCCGGCATCGACGACCTCGTAGGGAAGGCAGAAGGGGGTTACGACCCCGCTTTACGAGCGAGGAAAGCGCGGACCATACTGCCGGCTCAGCGACGGAGTCAATGCCAGAATCGGCGCGGCATTCCGAGGTACTGTAGAGTGACGCGCATGCCCGAGTCTCCTCCCTCGCCGCCCCCGGCTACCCCCGCCCCGGCTGCTCCGCCGCAGCGGCTGGCAGGCGCGGCGCTGTGGCTGTCGCTGGCGACGCTGGTCTCGCGCGTGCTGGGGCTCGTGCGCGAGCAGGTCTTCGCGGCGCTCTTGGGCGCGGGTTTCTTCGGCGATGCCTTCACCATGGCCTTCCGCTTGCCGAACCTCTTGCGCGACCTCTTCGCCGAGGGGGCTCTGTCGGCCGCGTTTCAGCCCGCCTTTCAAGCCGCGCGCAAGCAAGAGGGCGCCGCTGCGGCCCAGCGCCTGGCCAACCTGGTTGGCACCTGCCTGCTTTTCGTCGTCGGCTTGCTGACGCTCCTTGGCGTGCTGTTCGCGCCGCAGATGGTCGCGCACTGGGCGCAGGGCTTCGCGCTCATCCCTGGCAAGACCGAGCTCACCGTGCTCCTGACGCGGATCATGATGCCGTTTTTGCTCCTCGTCTCGCTGGCCGCGCTGGCCATGGGCATGCTCAACGCGCAGGAACGCTTCACGCCGCCGGCCCTCGCTCCCGCGCTGTTCAACCTGGCGACCGTGGTGACTGGCCTTGCGCTGTGGGGACTGGGCATCGGGCGCAGCCAGGGCGCGGCCGTTGCTTGGGCGCTGGCGACGCTGCTGGGTGGCGGTCTGCAGCTAGGTCTGCAGCTTGTGCCGCTGCATCGCGAGGGGTATCGCCCACGGCTGGCCTTCGACCTGCGCCACCCGGGGCTGCGCACCGTCGTCCGCAGCATGGCGCCGGCGACGATTGGCCTGATGGCCACGCAGGTCAACATCTACGTTAGCTCGCAGTTCGCGTCGTCCGAACAGGGCGCCGTCTCGTGGCTGTACTACGCTTTCCGGCTGATTCAGCTGCCCATCGGCATGTTTGGCGTGGCGGTGGGCACCATTGCTCTGCAGCGCGCCGCCGACGCCGCCAGCGAATCCGACCTCAGCGTCGCCATCGAGGGCATCCGCACCACGCTGCGGCGAGGCCTGCGCCTGGTGACGTTCTATTCGCTGCCGATGATGGTGCTGTTCTACGTGCTGGCTGTGCCGATCCTCGGCATCGTCTATCAGCGCGGCGAGTTCCGAGCAGAAGATACGCTGGCGACGGCGTCGGCGCTGCGCTACTACGCGCTGGGCTTGGTGTTCTATTCCGCGGTCAAGGTCATCGTGCCGATCTTCTATGCGCTGCGGGCCGCCCGCGTCGCGGTGCTGGCAACGGTGCTGACCGTGCTGTGCAGCGTCGCGTTCAACGTGCTCTTGCATCCGCGCTTTGGCTATCGCGCCCTCGCACTGAGCACCAGCGTCGGAGCGGCTGTGAACTTCGGCGTCCTCTTTGCGGTGTTCATGAGCCGCTACGGCGGCCTCTTGCAGGCTCAGGTGGTGTTGGCTGTGCTGCGCATGGCGGCCGCCGCGACGGTGATGGGGCTGGTCCTGCATGCCCTGTCGCCGCTCTGCCTAGGCGCCGCGGCCTCGGCCGAAGGCTTCATGGCTGGTCCCAGCCACGTCCCGCTGTGGCGTGCGATCCTCGGCCTCGGCGTACTCGGCGGAGCCGGTGGCCTCAGCTACGCCCTGCTCTGCGCCCTGATGCAGGTCGAGGAAGTCGGCGAGGTCCTGGCCACGCTGCGCCGTCGTCTGCCGGGTGCTCGGCGCGCTTAGACGGAAGAACCGTCCCGCGATTGGCCGGCCGCGGCTGCGCTTGGTTGATGCTCGCGTTTGACGAGGATTGCGGTAGGGATTTTATGTGTAAACGGATGTTTGCGAAAATAGATAAGGTGCCGAACGGTTAATCAAGGAAACTTATGATTCGGGGGATGGATTCAATTTTGAGCTTTGCTGGTTTATTATAGTTAAATTGCAAGTCCTTGGTGCTTGGATCGACCTGGGGGCGTAGTGAAAAAGTTCCTTTTTCTATATTTGATATCATGGGGTCTAGGAGATCTATGTTGCCAGTGAGCCCCTTAGAAGGTGTTTACATATTAAGCTGCGAAGGCCCTCATCTCGGATGTGCTGAACGGCTGGGGCCCCCGCGGACGCGGCCTCCCTTTTTCGCCGGGGCGTCGAAAAAGTGAGATCCGCTGCGGCCCCAGCCTCTGGAGCTCGATGGGGAATTCATGTGTAAACACCTTTGTGTAATCTGTTGGCCAAATCGGGCTTGGGCGACGGAGGGAAATGTGTACTGGTAGCAAGGAACGCAAAATGCGCTGTCTTGAAACGTCTCGTCTTCCTCGCGCATGAGGCAGGGCATCGGGCCACGTCCCGGATTAGATATTAAGGCCTAATTCGGAGATGGTATCAGTGGAGGTTGCTCCTATGTGGCTTGGGTGAAACATCTGTAACCAGGGACGGCGGCTCGGATTTTTAGGCGCGAGGGCTTCGTCGCCACGGCCAACCGCCTCGCCGAAGCAGCAGGCGTCAGCATCGGCATCGGCACGTGGGGCGAATATTCCCCGCACAAGCAGGCCCTGCTCCGCGCCCTCAGCGAGCGGAATGTCGAGCTGGCCGAGCACTCGTCGCCCGGCGCCCCGTGAATGACGAGCCCGCCGCCCCGGCTCCTTGAGCGGGCAGGTGGAGATGGGTGTGGACCTTCCTGCTCCCATCAAAACCGGCGCGTGTGCTTTTGCAAAAAACGCGGTTTAGTAGCGGGCACACAAGGATGTGGCGGTCGCTATGAAGATTGCGGTGCTGGGAACGGGGTATGTCGGGCTGGTCGCGGGGGCGGGCTTTGCGGACTTTGGCAACGAGGTGGTGTGTCTCGACATCGACGGCTCGCGCATTGCGGCGCTGTCGCGCGGAGAGCTGCCGATCTATGAACCGGGTCTGCCCGAGCTCGTGCGAGCCAACGTCACTGCCGGGCGGCTGCGCTTTAGCGATGCGCCCGCGAGCGAGCTGCCGGGGGCCGAAGTCATCCTGATCTGCGTCGGTACGCCCCCTGGCGAGCGCGGCGAGGCGGATCTGTCGCAGGTCATCGCTGCGGCCCAGACCATCGCTCGGCTGCGCGGCCCGCACTTCACCCTGGTCGCCATCAAGTCGACGGTTCCCGTCGGCACCGCCGAGCGGGTCAGCGCCATCCTGCAGGGCGGTGGTGACACCGGCGCCCCGCCTCTCCCGGCCGGCTCGTTTGCCGTGGTCAGCAATCCCGAGTTTCTCAAAGAGGGCAGCGCCGTCGAAGACTTCCTGCGTCCGATGCGCATCCTGGCCGGCATCGCGCAGGTCGCCGGTGATCCCGAGACACAGCGCCGCGTCAGCGAGCGCGCGCGGGCGGTTCTGCGTCGTCTCTACGGACCCGTCGTGCGTACCAACGACCGCTTGCTGTTCTGCGACGCCCGCTCGTCCGAGCTCACCAAGTACGCGAGCAACGCCTATCTCGCCATGCGCGTGTCCTTCATCAACGACATCGCCAACCTCTGCGAAGAGGTCGGCGGCGATGTGGAGCTCGTTCGTCTGGGCATGGGCATGGACACGCGCATCGGGCCGCACTTCCTGTTCCCCGGCCTCGGCTATGGCGGCAGCTGCTTTCCCAAGGACACCCAGGCGCTCGTCGCCCTGGGGCGAGAGCACGGCCTTGAGCTCTTGCTTGTGGATGCCACCACGCGCATCAACCAGCGTCAGCGTCTGCGTCTGCTCGGCAAGCTCTATCGTCACTTCAGCCTGCCTGCACCGTCTGAGCCGCCCGTCGGCCAGCCGCTTGCTGGCAAGACGCTGGCCGTCTGGGGGCTGTCGTTTAAGCCCGAGACCGACGACGTCCGCGAAGCGCCCGCCCTCGCCTTGATCGATTCGCTGATTGCAGCCGGGGCGACGATCCAGGCCAGCGATCCCGTGGCGCGTGACACCGCGGCTGCGGCCTGCGCCCGCC
>DAORCZ010000232.1:0-9845 GCA_035345735.1 Pseudomonadota bacterium
AGGTCACCGATCCCAGCGTCCTTTCAGGACTGGAGACCGGCCACTGGGACTCCTATTACTTGGGCTGATCGCGGCGGACGTGCAGTCGTGCGGGGTCTACGCCGTGCGCGATCAGCCAGTCGGCCACCGGCTTGGGCGCTACGCCGTGCCGACTGCGTGAGCAATCGCGGGGCGCGCACTCATCGCAGGGTGCCGAGCCCCCGATTGATTAGTGCGGGGCGGCGCCCGTCGCGGGCGGTGCGGTCGCAGGCGGTGCCGTTGCCAGCGAGGCGAGCTCAGACCAGTGAACAAAGGTCCGCATGCCGGCAAAGCGCGGACTGCTGACCGGCTCGGGCGTCACCATGTGCATATAGATGGCTTCGACGCGATCGGGGTATTCGTTCAGGAAGCGGCGATAGATCTCGGGATCCGACTCGCCCGAGTCGCCAAACAGCAGCCAGCGCTTCTGCGGCAGCGCGGCGAGCACGCGGCTGATGTGCTGCCACTTGTAGGCCATCTGATCGGTCAGCGGCTCCGACGAGAAACGCTTGAGCAGGAAGGTTCCCTGGGGAAAGCCGGTGCGCTGGAAGTAGTCCTCGATGCGCTTGCGAAATCCCCACGGACTGCCCGAGATGTAGAACAGCGGCAGGCCAGCGCTGATGCGGCTTAGGGTCTCGGCAGCGGCTGGAAAGGCCTGCAGCTCCCAGGTGCTGCGCACGAGCGCGTTTTTTGCCATCTTGGCCTTGTCTACGACGCCGCTATCGAGCAGCGTGTCATCGATGTCCGAGATGATCGCCAGGCCCGGCTTTCCGTCGTAGACCGGGATCTCGGCGGCAATCGGCGCGGCCTGGTAGCGCGGATCCTCAAGCTGGATCTGCACGCGGACCAGCGGTGGCGGAAAGCCGGTGAGATCTTCTAGGTCGATGTAGCCGCGGGCGTTGCTGCGGACTCCGCTCCAGGTGCGGTTGCCGATGACGATATTGAGCGGTGCGTCGGAAAGCGGGTTGGCATCCAGCGACTCCAGCGTCTGGTCGATGCGCTTGAGCGAACCCTCGCCGGGCTGCGGCAGCGCGGGCGGATCCCCGACGTGGGCGCGGGCCACCAGCAGCCCCTGCGATGATCCAGCGATGGCAAAGCCGCTGCAGACCTCAAGCCAAGCGCGACTCAGCTCACCACGCTTGCAGGCCGAAAGCAGGAGCACGCTCAACACAAGCGGCGACAGTCGCCTCAGGATGCCTGCCATATCGATCGACCTCGTACGTCCAGGGGAAGGGGCACTTTCGGGATGCAGCCCATGGTACCGCGAGAGCTGACCCCCGCGGGGGGCGGAAGTCGTCGGAGTCGCTCAGTCGGCCAGGGATGACAAGGCGGCGGCGACAGGTGTAAGCAGCGTGCATGCGCTCTTTCCTCCAAGCTCGTTGGTTTCGTCTTGCCTGGCCCTCGCTGCTACAGGCGCTGATCGGTGCGGCGGTGCTGCCGGCCTGCATGGATCTGCCGCCCCTTTCGCCTGGTGCCGCCCCAGCCGCCTCGCCGTCCCAGCTGCCCGCCGACGTCGCGCGCGCGGTCGATGGACTGACCAACCCGACGCTGACCACCTACTTTGCAGCCGGCGATGGCGGCATCGCCCATGTCAGCTACTGGGACATCAAGGTCGGCAGCGCCGCCTATCAAGCCCTGCCCCCCGCCGAGCAGAGCAAGCTGCGCAAGCTGCAGACCAGCGTGCTGCACAGTCGCCGTGTACGCATGGCCGGGGCCACCCCAGGGCTAGAGGTCACCGGTACGCTATCGGCAGGCGAGGGCGCGACGCTCCGCAAGCAGGAGGTGGTGCTGAAGATCCCTGCCAACTGGAACGGGCTCCTGGTGGTCGCTGGGACGCCGGGCACACGCAATGAGCTGGCCAGCGATGCCGTGTTCGCCGCCTGGCTCGTGCGGGGCGGCTACGCCTACGTCGCCGGCAACAAGGGCATGACCAACGACGGCGCGGACGGCAACGCCACCCTGCTCTCGGGACATCATCCAACGCAGCACTGGGGCGTGATGATGCTCGATCTGGCCCAGTGGGCGCAGGCCCGCCTGGCCGCTGCGACGGGCCGCGCGCCGGCGCAGATCTATGCCGTGGGCATCTCGAACGGTGGCTATCAGGTGCGGCGCGCCCTGGAGCTTGATCACCAGCGGGTGCGCAGCGGGGCGCCTCGCCTGTTCGCCGGCGGGCTCGATTGGGAGGGCGCGTATTTTCCGGATGCTCGCGTGCTGGACCAAGACCACGACGGCCGCGTCAGCCCGGCGGAGTATGCCGCCGCCACGCACTTGGTCAGCAGCAACGAGCGAGCCATGCTGGCCATGGGCTACGCCTACGCACCGACCACCGCCACGACCCCTGCCGAGTTCGCGAAAAATCCGCCCTACCCGACGGCGCAGGCCGCGATGCAGGCCGCTGGATTTGCCCCCGCTTCGGCGTACATCTGGGGCGCCTACAACACCGCGTTTGACGCCGTCAAAGCCGCCCTGCCCGAATGGCGCGGCATCGGTTACTACAACTTCACCGCCTACTATTTTCGCGCCGAGCTTCTGGGTCACGACGCGACGCAGGCCGCCGCCTACACCCCGTTTGCCCGCACCGGCATCCCGCCCTACTACAGCTATCTTGCGACCGCCCCCGACGCGGGCTGGACCGACGAGAGCGTGGGCTGGGCGCTCAAGAACGCCAACACCGGCGAGTTTTCGGCCCCGCTGATTTCGCTCCATGGTGACCGCGATGGCCTGCTGGGCTTGCCAGCCCACGGGCGCGCCTACGCCGACGCGGTGATGCGCTTCGGCGATCCCAGTCGACATCGGCTGTACGTCGTCGAAAACGCCGGGCACATCGATGCCCATAGCGATGGCGGACTCGACTTCAACTTCGATGGTCAGGTCGGCGAAGAAGGCATGGCCGACCGCTTCACCTATCTGCAGCCGTATGCCGAGCGCGCCTTCGCCTATCTCGTTGACTGGGTGCAGAACGGCACGCTCCCTCCGACGAGCGGCACGCTGCGCAGCGATCCGACAGACGATGTCCTTTCGGGACAGGGCCTGTCGTTTCAGCCCAGCCCCTAACGCCTTCCTCTTCATCTGCTCCGTCGCCTTGCCTGACGCTGCGTCGCGCTAGGCTGCATCGAACCTGCGATGAAACTCTCCGCTCTGCTCGCCGCGCTGCCTGCGCATTTAAGCGAGCGCATCCATGTCCTGCCGCCCGCTTCTGGTGCACCCCACGCTGCTGCCGAAGGGGCGTTTTCCGACGCAGCGATCCCGGAGGGGGGCTTTGTCCTTTACTGGATGCGCACGGCGGTGCGTGGCCACGAAAACCCAGCCCTCGACACCGCGCTCGCGCTTTCGGCGCTGCTGGGGCGACCGCTTTTCGTCTATCACGCGCTCTCCGAGCGCTATCCCTATGCCTCGGACCGACACCACGCGTTCATCCTTCAGGGCGCCGTTGATGTCGCGGCCGAGCTTGCTGCGCGCAACATCGGCTACGCCTTCCATCTGGAGCGCCCCGGCCAGCGCGGACCGCATCTGCGCACTCTTGCCGAGCAGGCCTGCGTCGTCCTCACCGAGGACATGCCGTGGGCACCGCTGGTCGCCTGGACGACGGGCCTTCAGGCGGCGCTTGGCCGTCCGTTGGTCACTGTTGATACCGCCTGCATCTTGCCGGCCCGCCGCATCGGTCGGGCGTGGCTGCGGGCTTTTGCCTTCCGCGCCGCGACGGCTGATGAACGAAGGCGGCGAGCCGGCATGCCTTGGCCCGAGCAGACCCCAGCGCTGCCCGCCTTCGTGCCGCGCCTGCCGTTTACGCCGGTGGATCTTTCGCATGCCGATCTGCCGGCTCTGATCGCCGAGTGCGAGATCGATCACAGCATCCCCGCCGTGCCGCATACACCAGGGGGCAGTCGCGCCGGCTATGCCCGCTTTGCGCGCTTTCTGCGCGACGGACTCGCTGACTATGGCGAGGCTCGCGACAACCCGCTTGCCCCGGCCGGTGCCAGCCGCATGTCGGCCTATCTGCACTACGGTCAGGTGTCGCCGCTGCGCCTGGCCCGCGATCTTTTGTCGGCGCCCGCGAGCGACAGCCGCGAGAAGTTTCTCGACGAGTTTCTGACCTGGCGCGAGCTAGCCCACGTCTACTGCACCTACGAGCCCGGGCACGAGACGCTGGCCGCCGTCCCCGAGTGGGCGAAAAAGACGCTGCGCGAGCAAGAGGGCGATCGCCGCCCCATCCTGCCGTCGTGGGAGCGCTTGGCGCGTGGCCAGACCGGCGTGCCGCTGTGGGATGCCGCGCAGACCTCGCTGCTTGTGCACGGCGAGCTACACAACAACCTGCGCATGACCTGGGGCAAGGCGGTCTTGGCCTGGACGCCAAATGCCGAGACCGCGCTGGCGCTGCTCATCGATCTCAACCATCGCTACGCGCTCGACGGGCGCGATCCGTCGTCGTATGGCGGCATCCTGTGGTGCTTTGGCCAGTTCGATCGGCCGTTTCCACCGCGCCGGCCACACCTGGGCATCGTCCGTCCGCGTTCACTGAAGGTGCAGGAGGGCAAGCTCGACCTGCCCGCGTATCGTCGGCACGTCGAGACGCCGGCGCACTCCAAGCCGCTGCGGGTGGCGGTGCTGGGGGGCGGTGTGGCCGCTCGGCTGGGGGCGCGCACGCTGCAGGATCAGCGCTTCCCGGTGCAGCTCTTTGATGTGCCAGGTCGCGGTGAGACCTCGGCTGCGTCCCTGCATCAGATGCAAGCGTTTTGCATCTCGGATCAGCGCCTCCGTCGAACCATCGATTCCTGGATGCAAGAGGGTGTCATTTCGATCCAGGTGGCCGCGGAAGATCCCAGCGCTCTGCGCTATGTCGCAAAGGGTCCGGTCGGCACGCTTCTGGGCCATCTGGAGCGTGGCCTGGCACTCACCGCGCTGCGCTCGCAGGCGACGCTGCGACGCACACCAGCCGGCTGGTATCTGGGGGGCGCCGCGGCGACCGATCTGCTGTCGGCCCCGACCGAGCTTGGGCCCTTCGAGGCGGTCCTGGCGATGGATGACGCGGCGGCGCGCTGGCTAGAGCAGGCTCTCGCCGCGTTGCTTGTCGCTGTTCCGCGGCCAGCGGCCGGGAAGTGGGCTGTCTACGATCGCGGGGCAGGGCTGGGATGTATCGCCTCCGCGGCAGCGCAGTCGCCGGAGGGCACGCTGCAGCATCAGCTCCTCTGCAGCCTGGCGCTGTGCGGGCAGCTATTCGCCGCCGCGGCGTAGAACGCACTCAGCGGCGCGAACGCAGCGCGTCTTCAAGGAGGACGTGCAGGTCCGAGCGTCGCGGTATGAAGCACAGCCGCTCGCGGGCGGCGCTCGGGTCGGCGATAAGCTGTGGCGGATCGCCGGGGCGGCGCGCGGCTTGGATCTGCGGCACGGGACGACCCAGTACCTCGGACGCGGCCTGCAGCACCTGCTGCACGGAATAGCCGTGGCCGGTGCCCAGGTTCAGCGGTCCCAGGCTGTGGCCGCGCTCTAGCTCGGCCAGCGCCAAAAGATGTGCCTGCGCCAGATCCCAGACGTGGATGTAGTCGCGGATGCAGGTGCCATCCGGCGTCGGGTAGTCGCTGCCGAAGATCGAAAGCGGCGCTCCCTTGCCCAGCCCGGCGTCGAGGGCCAGCGGGATCAAGTGGGTCTCGGGGTGATGCGCCTCGCGCAGGCTGCCATCGGGATGGGCGCCGGCGGCGTTGAAGTAGCGCAGCGCTGCCCAGCGCAGGCCGTGCGCGACCTCGGCCGAGAGCAGCGCCCACTCGAAGGCGCGCTTGCTGCGGCCGTAGGGACTGTCGGGCTCGCAGCGGGCCGACTCGGGAATGGGGACGATCTGGGGCGTGCCGTACACCGCCGCGGTCGAGGAGAAGACCACCTGGCCGACGCCGGCGTGGCGCACCGCTTCGAGCAGGCTGAGGGCACGCGCGAAGTTGATGTCGAAGTGAAGCTCGGGCCGACGCACCGATTCGCCGACCTGGATCTTGCCGGCAAAGTGCAAGAGCGCCGTCACGCCATGCGTCCGACACAGCGAGCTGACAAGGGCACTGTCGCCGATGTCGCCGATCTGCAGCGTGACCCCGGGCAGCGAGGTGATGCGTTCCAGCGCCTGCTGATCAATCGCACAGTCGGCCCCCGCGGCTCCGACCCGCGCTGCGCCCGCCGCCGCCGAGCCCGACAGATCATCGAGGATGACCACCTGCCGCCCGGCCTCGACCGCGGCGCGGACAAAGTGCGATCCGACAAATCCCACGCCCCCAGTGACGAGCAAGCTCATGATCGATCTCCTCTTTCTTCCTCGGCCTGTGGCACAAGCAACGTGGCCCGGTGGCCGGTGGCCTGCTGATAGGCAGAGAGGATGCGCGCCCCAGCCGCCTGGCCGCGACCGGCACGAGCCAGCGCGACGATCGATCCGCCAAAGCCACCCCCGGTCAGCCGCGCCCCACCGGGCAGAACATCGGCATCGGTACCGGCGATCTCGACCAGGGTGTCGATGGCCGGCAGCGACACCGCATAGTCCTCGCGCTGCGAGCGATGCGAGGCGGCAAACAGCCCCGCTAGCTCGTCGAGATCACTGGGGCTGAGCGCGGTCTTGCGCAGCAGCGCCACGGCCGCCAGCACGCGGGCATTTTCGCTGAGCACATGCCGCACCCGGCTGGGGAGGGGAACCGGCAGCGACGCCACGCGGGCCCACGACGCCGGCGTGTCCGGCAACTCGCGCAGCGTGGCGACCCCAAGAAGCTGGGCTGCTTGCTCGCACTCGCCACGGCGGACGCGGTAGTCCGCGACCGGGGGCCCTCCCGCCTCGCCGTCAGCCCGTCCGTGACTGTGGCGAATGCCCGAGTGAATCACCAAGAGCTCGATTTCCGTCGGCAGCGGCAGTGTTTCGTAGTGCAGGTCGGCCGTGTCCAGAAACAGCGCCGTCCCCGGCTGACACAGCCCGCAGGCCATCGGGTCGAGGATCCCGACCGGCGCACCGACGAACTCGTTTTCGACGCGCTGGCTGAGCCGGGCGATCTCGCGATCCGACAGCGCAAGCGGCAGGGCTCGGGCCAAGGCACGAAACAGCGCCACCAGCAGCGCCGCGCTCGACGACAGGCCGCTGCCCAGGGGGACCGCCGACTGGATGCGCAGATCGAAGCCGGGGAGGGGCTGACCTTGCGAGCGGAGCAGCGCCGTCACCCCCTGCACATAGTCCAGGAAGTCGTGCCGCGGGGCCTCTTCGCCCAGGCGATAGCTGTGCACCTGACCGCCGTCGATCTCGGCACTGACGACACGCACCAGCGATGGATCGGCGTCTGCCTGGGCGCGCGAGTGCAGCCACAGCTCGACCGTGGTCTGCTGCGGAATGGCGGTCGGCAGGACGAAGCCCAGGTTGTAGTCGGTGTGCTCGCCGAGCAGGTTCACTCGCCCCGGGGCAGAGGCCGAGGCGGTGGGCGGGCCGGCAAAGCCGGTCGCCGGAGCAGAGAGACTAGATCTCATCGCAGTCGCGCAGGAAGCGACGCAGCAGGCCGTCGACCATCATGTTGCGCTCGCGCGCATCGTGACGATTCTGGCGATAGCCGGTCTGAGCCTCTTCAAAGCTGTCGCGGGTGCGGGCGATGAGCTCGCGGAAGCGGCCGGTCTTCGACATGATCTCGCGCTGGTTCTTGATGAACAGCGCCACCAGCGACGCCAACGACACGCCGGTAAGCAGCAGACCCAGCGGCCCGGTCAGCACGCGCATCAGGATCACGCGCACCGCGACGACGCCGAAGGTGCCCAGCGCCAGGGCCTTCAGTCCGTCGCTGCTGCCGAGCGAGTTCTTCGCCAGGTTGCCCACCTGGCCCGAGGCGATGAGCAGCGCCACGAAGTTCGGCCGCTGCCAGCCGCGCTCGTAGTACTCCTTGATCGCGGCTTGCAGGAATTCGTCAAAGGTGTCGTAGGCGGCGGCCGGGGCGGCGGAGTCTTGCGGGTTCGAATTCATGGGCATCAGTGTAGGGCAGTTTTCGCGCCGTCAAGCGACTGGTCCACGCGGCCGGGGGCGGGGCGGCGGGCGCTCAGCCGGTGGGGCGCGACGGCTCCGCGGCTCGGGGGGGTGAGATATGCCTCGCGGTCCCAGCGGCACGCCGGGTCGCAGAAACAGCATCTGGACGGGCTCGCTGGTGTTGACGCCCAGCGTCGCAGCGACGGCAGGTGCCATATCGACGACACCGCGCCAGGTGCCGCGTGCCTCGGGCCGCGTCTTGATGACGAAGCGACCGCTGGGCAGCTTGGCGCCATAGGGGCCGCGGTCCAGCACACGACAAGTGGCTAGGCGGCCGCTCTTCCGACTTCGAATCAGGATCTGTGTGCCGCAGGGCAGCGTGCGATGAGCACAAACGAGCTCATCCTGCCGCAGCGGCTGGCCTGTGCAGGCCAGGGGCCCCCCCGCCAAGCGATCTCCCGGCTGGCCGTATACCGCCGCCAAGCCGGTCTGCGAGCCGACGGAGGGTGTCGCTAGATACGTCACCCAAAGTAGCTGCAGAGCTGTCATTAGGGTCCACATGGACGGGTCTCCAATTTTTCTACCGCACTACTCCATAGCCATCCTTCCTGCCAATGTGAACCCTGAAAATGACCCCGCATATCGGACCAATTGCCCAATATCAGGGGCTGGCGCGATCGCCAGGTCTTGCGTCGTAGGCCGGCGACGCGGGGGCCGAAGCGGTCGTCGAAGCGAGCGCTGCCTGCCCTGCATTTCGGGGCCCTGGGCTCGGGGTCACCATCGCAGAACCCGCTGCCAGGAGCCGTCGCTTTCCGGCTATGATGACCTGTCCGCGGGACTGTCCGCGTTGCGACAGAGCCCCCCGAGAGCCGCCATGAGGATGCCTCTGCCCCCGGCCCAATCCGGCCACCGCCACCCCGCTGCGTCAGCCCTGCGCTCCGTCACGGGAGGAGGGGGCGCATGAGCGGCCCAGACAAGCCGCCCATCGGTTTCTTGCCCGCGGCCGGTCGGGGCATGCGCTTTGGGTCCTCGGGATACGCCAAGGAGCTGTTTCCTCTGTTTCTGCGCCCGAGCCCAGCGAGCGACAGCCCCAGCAGCGGCCCGCGACCGATCTGTGAGCTGGCCCTGCGAGCCATTGCGCAGGCCGGTGCCGAGCGCTGCGTCGTCGTCATCTCACCCGAAAAAGTCGATGTCCCGCGGGTGCTGGGCAGCGGAGCCAGCCTGGGCCTGTCCATCGCCTACGTCATCCAGCCCGAGCCGCTGGGCATCCCGCACGCGCTGCACTGCGCGCGCGACTGGCTTGGGGATTCCGACGTGCTGTTCGCGATGCCGGACACCGTCGTCCTGCCCGCCGATGCCCTGCGCCGTGTGCACGAGGGCCGAAAGCGCAGCGGTGCGCAGCTTCAGCTGGGAGTGTTTCCGACGCAGGAGCCCGAGAGGCTGGGGCCGGTCGAGCTAGCGGAAAGTGGCGAGCTGATCGCCGTCCATGACAAGCCCGGCCATCGTCAGTTTCTGAATACCTGGGGCATCGCCAGCTGGGGGGCGGAGTTCACCGACTTCTGCTGCGACTTTGAGCAGACCCATCGCAGCCAGCCGAAGGAGCGCGTGATCGGTCACGCGTTCGAGGCCGCTCGGAAGTCTGGCCTGCGCGTCGCGGCACTGCCTTTTTCGACGGCGGACGGGCTGTTCCTCGACATTGGGACACCCCAGGCGCTGCTCGATGCGCTCTCGATTCTGGCGGGGCGCGGAATCATCGAATCCGCGCAGGGCGGCGGCCGCGTCTGAGCCGCCTCGGCAGAGCCCAAGCCTTCGACGGGGGCGATCGCAGTCGGCAGGGCCCGCGGCCAGCGGCCAAGCGGCGGGTGCA
>DAORCZ010000233.1:0-1936 GCA_035345735.1 Pseudomonadota bacterium
GTCGGGCGCGGTGCTCGGGAGCTTTCGTGTAGTCCTTTGGGTCTGTTGTGCGCTGGGCTGGGCCCTGCTGGGCAGTTCGCCGGCGGGCGCTGCGTCCGAGAGCGAGGCGCCGCTGGTTCCCCTCGCCGCTGACCGTGCCCGGGCCCTGGCGCCGCTCTTGCGCGGCAGTGACCTCGTTCTCGTCGAATCGCAGCCGAGTGGGAGCCTGAAGCAGATCACCCTGCTGACGCTGGTGGCGGCTCGGCCCGAGACGGTGCGCGAGGTCGTGTTTCGCGCCGAGCGCTATCCCGACTTTATTCGCCAGCTCAAGGGCTCGCAGATCAGTCGCAGCGACGATGGCAGCCTGGAGCACGCCTTCCAAATCGACCTCGGCATCCTGCGCTTCGAGGCGCGCAACCGCATCGCCGAGCTACCCGCCAGTCCGGACCCAGCGCGGTCTGGCGCCGAGTCTGCTGACAGCTCTGAACCGCGCGACCTGGGCAGCGATGTCCGTCCGCTTGAGCTGGTCGACCCCGAGCCGTCTCCCGGCGGCCGCCGTCGCCTGCGCCTTGACTTCTACGCCGCGGGCGGAGGCACCGTGCTTGCCGTCTGCGCCTACAGCAGCTTGGCGAGCAGCCCCGAGCCTGTGCATCGCTTGCTCGCCACTTCGCCGCTCTTTCAGCACGGCATTGTTGCGGCGAGCGCGCTCAGCTTTGCCCTGCTAATCAAGCGACAGGCCGAGGTGCTGACTGGCAGCTCAGGGGTCGTGCTGCCGGCATCCGGGCCCGCCGACTACGATCCGCTGCTCTTGCGCGGCCCGGTGGCTCTGCTGCGCAGCCGCGACGGCCGCCTGCGCGACATCAGCGTGGTTCTGCGCAGCAGCGCCTCGCGCGAGGGCTTGCTCGATGCGGCGCGTCAGGCCGCACGCTGGCCCGAGACCATGCCGATTCTGGCGAGCAGCCAAGAGCTTATCGGCACCGAGGAGCAGCCGATGGTCGATCTGCGGTTCTCGCTCCCGCTCCTCGTGTTTCAGAGCCGCTATGCGGTGCACACCTTGGGTTATGGCGTCGATCTGCTGGCGGTCGCGGGCGAGCTTCTGGGCTCGCGGCTGCGCTTCGATATTCAGGCGGCGACCGGGGCCAGCGAGGCCGACTCGGCTCCTGCCAGCCGGCTGATCTTAAGGGGGCAGCATTCGTTCGATCGCGCCAGCCAGCGCCTGC
This sequence comes from Pseudomonadota bacterium, assembly GCA_035345735.1. Classification (GTDB taxonomy): domain Bacteria; phylum Myxococcota_A; class Polyangia; order Palsa-1104; family JAEUJZ01; genus JAEUJZ01. The sequence goes on from DAORCZ010000233.1 coordinate 1,200, forward strand.
GTCAGCTTTATCGCAGCGAGCCGCTGTGGGAGTACGGCGTGAACTTCAGCCTGTACTTCATCCTGGCGCAGGGCGTGCGCCGGCTGGCCGAGGGGAGCGCCGTGACGGGGAGTGCTCGCTGAGCGCTAGCGCCCGCGCGGCGGAATGATGCCCTCGACGAGCTCGGGATAAAGCGCGGCGACCGCCTGGCGCAGCGCCGCTTCGTCGCCCTGGTTGTCGAGGATCCAGTTAGCAGCCGCGCGCCGCGCCCCGCGCGAGGTCTGCGAGCGCAGCCTGGCCTCGGCTTGCTCCAGCGACAGGCCACGGGCCACGGCACGGGCAAGCTGCAGCGCCTCTGGAATGTCGACAACGAGCAGCCCATCGAAGCCAAGATACGACTGATTTTCGACGAGCAGCGTCGCCTCATAGACGACCAGAGGGCTCCCCGTGCTCAGCGCCTCTTGCATGCGGCGGGCGCTCTCGCTGCCGATCTCGGGGTGGGTGATGGCGTTGAGCTGAGCCCGAGCGGCAGGGTCGGTAAAGACGCGCGCCGCCAGTCGCCCGCGATCGATGGCGGGCAGCCCCGGTCCGCTTGACGGCAAGAGGATCTCGGCCCCGAAGGCCGCGACCAGCTTGTGGTACGCCGGACGGCCCGGCTCGACGACGACGCGGGCGACTTCATCAGCGTCGATCACCGTCGCGCCCTGCTCGCGCAGCAGGCGTCCGACCGTGCTCTTGCCGCTGGCGATGCCGCCGGT
>DAORCZ010000233.1:2036-9832 GCA_035345735.1 Pseudomonadota bacterium
CCTGCTCGCGCAGCAGGCGTCCGACCGTGCTCTTGCCGCTGGCGATGCCGCCGGTGAGGCCGATCAGGCGACCCCGACGCGACTCGGCTTCGCTGGCCGGTCCTGCCTTTTCGCTGGGCGAAAGCACGACGCTCTCTCTCCCGCGCTTACAGCGAACAGCCGGCTGGCAGGTTCGCGATGCACGCCGAGGGCACGCAGCCGTTGGCCTGGAACGCTTGGTCGAACTGACAGACTGCGCCCTCGCCACAGGCGGCGGTGCCCATGTCGGGGTTGCAGGGGATGGTGCAGAAATACGCGCGCTTCTGGGGCGCCGCGGCGGCCGAGCAGATGACGGCATCTCCGGTGCAGTCGCCGTGCTCTATGCAGAACTGCCCGACGCCCTTGCTGTTGCCGCGATCGCCATACTGGCCGCAGCACGACATGATGTCGGGGGGCGACTTGGCCATGTCAGCGGGGCCGCTGCCGCCCCCACCCGGACAGCCGGCAAGGGACAGCACAAGCGCGCTGCCCAAAAGCAGGCCAGCGACGGGGATTAAGCGAAGAGAGCGAGTCATTAGAGCGAGCATGCGGCGCATCGTAGGAGGCCGCCTCGGCAGGGTCAAATTCTCGGGCTGGCCTTGCCCCCCTGCGCTGTGATTCAGTCTCTGCATGCGGATACACGCGCTGCCAATCTTGCTGGGAACGCTCTGCGTGCTGGCCATCGCCTACCGCTTCTACTCGGCCTTCATCGCCGCCAAGGTGCTGGGTCTGGACGCCAATCGTCAGACGCCGGCGCACGAACGCAACGATGGCAAAGACTATGTGCCGACCAATCGCTGGGTGTTGTTCGGCCATCACTTCGCAGCCATCACCGGGGCCGGGCCGCTGATCGGGCCGGTGCTGGCGGCGCAGTTCGGTTTTCTGCCTGGGCTCTTGTGGATCTTGATCGGCGTGACTCTTGGCGGCGCGGTGCACGACTTCGTCATCTTGTCTTCCAGCGTGCGCCATGGCGGTCGCTCGCTGGCCGAGCTTGCCCGCGACGAGCTGGGTCCCGTCGTCGGGGTCGCCGCAACCATCGCCATCTTTTTCACCGTGTCCATCGCCATCTCAGCGATGGGCTTCGCGGTCGTGAAGATCCTCGAAGGCAGCCCGTGGGCGACGTTCACCATCGGCATGACCATCCCCATCGCGCTGCTCATGGGCCTGCTGATGCGCGGCGGGGTCCACACCGGTGGAGGGCACGCGCTGCGTCAGGCCTCGGCGCTGGGCGTCATCCTGCTGTTATTCGCCGTGGTGTTTGGCGAGCGGGTGGCGGCGTCTAGCTGGGCCAGCGTCTTCACGTTCCAGTTCAAGACCCTGGTCTTTCTGATCGCGGGCTATGGCTTCGTCGCCAGCGTGCTGCCGGTCTGGCTGCTCTTGGTGCCGCGCGATTACCTGTCGTCTTACATGAAGCTTGCGACGGTGTTTGTGCTGGTGCTGTGCATCATGCTGATCAATCCCGAGCTTCGCCTGGACGCGCTCACGCCCTATGTCTTTGGCGGCGGGCCGATCATTCGCGGCAAGGTCTTCCCGTTTGTCTTTATCACCGTGGCCTGCGGCGCGATCAGTGGCTTCCACTCGCTCATCGCCTCGGGCACGACGCCCAAGCTCGTCGATCGCGAGCCCGACTGCCGCCCCATCGGCTACGGCGCGATGCTGCTAGAGGGCTTGGTCGGCGTCACTTCGCTTGTCGCCGCGGCCTGTCTGCATCCGGCGGACTACTTCGCCATCAACGTTGCACCGGCCACGTTCTCCAAGCTCGGCATGACGCCGGTCGAGATCGATCTTTTGTCGCAGCTCGTCGGCGAAGAGCTGCGCGGGCGTACCGGCGGATCGGTCTCGCTGGCGGCCGGCATCGCGACGATCTTTGGGCAGCTGCCGATGCTCAAGGCGCTGCTCGGCTACTTCTATCACTTCGTGGTGATGTTCGAGGCCGTCTTCATCCTGACCACCGTCGACGCCGGGACGCGCGTGGCGCGCTTCTTGGTCCAGGACATCCTGGGCCGGCTGGTCCACCCGCGCTTTGCGCGCCACGACTTCGCCCCCGGAGTGTGGCTGTCTTCTTTGCTGGTGGTGCTGCTGTGGGGCGGCTTCCTGTACTTCGGCACCATCGCGACGCTGTGGCCGATGCTGGGCATCGCCAATCAGCTGCTCGCCAGCACCGCGCTCGCGGTCGGCACGGCCGTCATCCTGCGCAAAAATCCACAGCATCGGCGCTATGCCTGGGTGACTGCGGGTCCGCTGCTCGTCGTCGGAACCACGACGCTAACGGCGGGCTGGCAGTCCATCTTTGGCATCTTCCTGAAGCTGCCCAGCCGCGGTCAGCAGATCGTCGATACCACCTGCACCATCGTGCTGATGCTGTGTGCGATCAGCGTCTTTGCCGCGCTCTTGCTGCGCGTACGGGCATCGGCGGGCCAGAACCTTCCGGCTCAGCAGACGTAGACCAGGCGGCCGCTTTCGGTGACGTGGCAGCTGGCAAACGTCGGGCGGTCACTGCCGGGCAGCACCTGACGCCCGGGCAGCAGTCGCAGGCCCAGCTTGCGCAGCATCGGCTGCTGACTGAGGCGTGCGTTCAGCGCAGCCTCAAAGCGGCTGAAGAAGTTCTCCAGCACCAGGTGCATGGTGCGCACGCGCTGACCGACATCGGCGGCGCTCGTGGCCGACTCGCGCTGAGCAGCCTGGGCCCGCAGCACCCGGCCCTGCGCGTCGAGCCCGGCGAGCTGACGCCCACTTAGGCCCGCCTGCAGCACGATCTGCGGCTGGGCCGCGGCAGCGGAAAGGAAGCGGGCGATGCCCTCGGCCACCGCCACACCATCGCTCGGGCGCGTGTCTTCGGTGCAGCCGAAGGCGATGCGCTGTCGGCTATCGGCCACGCAGCGCTCAACCGCCGCCCGGTACGCCGCCAAAAGCAGAGCCCCGGTGCGTGCCGCTTCTTCGTGCTGCACCGGCAGGGCCACCGGGATCGGCAGGGGCGGCGTCGAAGGCGACTCCAGCTCTTGCGCGATGCGCAACACCGCGCGGCGAATCTCGGGGCGCAGGCTGGCTTCGGAGCCGAGCTCGGCGCGATCGTGGATGAAGCTCAGCACCGGCGCGACCGCCCGCAGACAGAGCGCAAGCTCGTGTTGGGGTGCCATGCCCATGCTCAGCAGATCGCGGGCTCGCGTCAGCAGCACAGAGACGGTTTGGTCACAGACCGGCGCGCTTCCCAGCGTGGACTGCATCAGCACTTCGGGTCGTCGGCTTGTCGCGGAGCTCATGGGGGTCTTGTGCCTATGTAGGTAATGTAGGACTTACGCTGCGGCCTGATCGCTAGCGGGGCAAATTTTTGGCTGGCCTGGGTCCCGCACCGAGGCATAGTCTGCGCCCGCGCAGCGCCGAGGCGCTCATCCCAGGAGAGTGCGCAATGAACGCCGACCGCGACCCCCAGTCTGATCCCCCGCTTGCCCGCCTGCGGCAGTGGTATCAGCGCGCGAGCACCGTGATCGATGGGCGTGATCTGTGGCTTTTGACCCCGCCGGGCATCCTGAGCATCCTTTTGCGCGGCGCGCGCGATCGCCTGACGGCGGCCAAGCTGCCGCCCTGCGACGATCTGGATGCCTACGATCCCAAGCTCGTTGCGGTCCTTGCCGACCTGGCCCGCACGCTGTCGCGTTACTACTTCCGCCTGCAGCTTCGCGGGGTCGAAAACGTGCCGGCCTCTGGGCCCGCGCTGCTCGTCGGCAATCACAACGGCGGTGCGCTGCCTTTCGATTCGCTGTTCACCGTCTTGGCGATTCATGATCAGGTCTCGCCGCAGCGCATCGTGCACGGTCTGGCGCACGATGCGCTGTTTATCGATCCCAAGATTCGCGGCTATGCGCAGCGCGTGGGAGCGCTACGCGCCGGCCGCGAGGTCGCCGAGCGGGCGCTATCGCGAGGGCGCTTGCTCTTGGTCTATCCCGGGTCCGACTGGGACGCGTGTCGATCCTTTGCCGACCGTCACCGCGTGGTGCTGCACGGCCGTCGCGGCTTTCTGCGGCTGGCGCTGCGCACTGGGGTGCCGATTGTGCCGGTGGTCTCGGTAGGCACGCACGAGCAGCTGGTGATCCTGACGCGCGGTGACCGTCTGGCGCGCCTGTCCGGCATGCACCGCCTGCTGCGCACCGATACCCTGCCGCTTTCCTTGTCGCTGCCGTGGGGGCTGAGCCTCGCTTACGTGCCGTATCTGCCGCTGCCGGCGCAGACCACGGTGTGGTTTGGCGAGCCGCTGCGCTTTCCCGACATCCGCCCCGCGCAGGCCGAAGACGAAGACGTGCTCTCTGCCTGCTACGCACAGGTCGAGTCGCGGATGCAGGCCATGCTTGACGAGCTCTCCGTCGGGCGGGTGCCCTTTTTCGGTGGGCGGGCGGGCGCCTAAGCGCGCGCGACGGTGCGGATTGACCTGCGCCGAGCGACGGTGATAGGGTCACGGCTTGGCTGGTCCGACGATGTCTGCCGCAAGTCCCTCCTCTCCCTCCGCCCCTCGCCGAATCCTCATCGCTGATGATGAGCCCAACCTGCGCAAGGTGTTGGGCTCGCTGCTGCGGCGCGAAGGCTACGAGGTGGTCGAAGCGCGCGACGGCGAAGAGGCCCTAAGCCTGCTTGCGCAGAGCCAGAGTGCCGGGCGCGAGGTGGCCTGTCTGATCACCGATCTGCGCATGCCGCGTCTTGATGGCATGACGCTTTTCCGTCGGGCAATCGTCGATTATCCCGACCTGAAGATCATCATCTGGACCGCCTACGGCCGCATCACCGAGTCGGTCGAAGCGGTGAAGCACGGCGCCTTCGACTACATCGAAAAAGGCGCGGATCAGGACTACATCCTGCAAGTGGTGCGCAAAGCGCTGTCGAGCTTCGAGCTCGATCAGAAAGCCGAGCGCAGCGATCCCCGTGGCGGCAATCTGCCGAGCCACCTTGGACGCTTCGGCCTGATTGGCACCTCGGGCGCGCTGCGGCAGTGCTTCGGCTTGATCGACAAGGTCGCCGACACGCCGTCCACCGTGCTGATCACCGGCGAGAGCGGCACCGGCAAAGAGCTGGTGGCGCGCGCGCTGCACGAGCACTCGAGCCGCAACGGCGAGGCGTTCATCAAGATCAACTGCGCAGCGATTCCCAAGACGCTGATGGAGTCCGAGCTGTTCGGCTACGAGAAGGGCGCCTTTACCGGCGCCGTCTCGCAGAAGCCGGGCCGCTTTGAGCTGGCGGATAAGGGCACGCTGTTTCTCGATGAGATCGGCGAGCTACCCGTCGAGATGCAGGTCAAGCTGTTGCGCGTCCTGCAAGAGTCGGAGTTCGAGCGAGTCGGCGGCATCAAGACGCTGCGCGTCGACGTTCGCGTGATCGCCGCCACCAATCGCGACTTGGTGCGCGAGGTCGCGCAGGGCAACTTCCGCGAAGAGCTGTTCTATCGCCTCAACGTCGTGCCGATCTCGCTGCCCCCGCTGCGCGAGCGGCAGCAGGACATTCCGCTTCTCGTCACGCACTTCATCGCCAAGTTCAACGAGCGCTTGAAGAAGGCTGTCACTGGCATCGCGCCCGAAGCGCTAGAAGCCCTGGTGCGCTATCCCTTCCCCGGCAATATCCGCGAGCTGGAGAACATCCTGGAGCGCGCCGTCCTGCTGTCTGAGAGCGCTGTCTTGGGTCTGCGGGATCTTCCGGCAACGACCGTGTCCGCGGCGCCGGTGGTCAGCGCTGCGTCCTCCGCTTCCGCGATGGTGGGCAGTTGGTCGTCGGCGGCGGGCGCGGGAATCGGCGGGGGCGCGACCGGGCTTCCGGGGGCGCCGACGTACAGCGCGAACCCTAGCGCCGCGGAGCCCGCGTCGGCTGGTCTGCCGAGCAGTGGCCCACGTCCCGCCTCATCGCTCAAAGAGATCGTTCGGCTAGAGACCGAGCGAGTCGAGCGCGAGATGATCCTCAAGGCGCTGGAGCAGACCGGCGGCAACGTCACGCAGGCCGCGCGTCAGCTTCGCATTAGCCGCAAGAGCCTCCAGACCAAGATGAAAGAGCTCGGTCTGCGAGGAAAAGAACTGTAGTCCGCCTCGGCGTCCTGCCGCTTTGGAGAGCTGCCATGACGTTGTCTTCGTCTTCGCTCCGCGCATCGCTTGTTGCTTTGGCCATGACCATGGGACCTGCCCTTTCGCTGACCGCCTGTGGCGGCGATCCGGGGCCCGGGGGCGCCTGTCCAGCGATTGCGGCCGCCAACTTCAACGTCGTCGTGCTCGACAAGGCCAGCGGCAAGCGCATCTGCGATGCGACGGTCGAAGCCACCGACAGCGCGACGTCCGAAAAGGTCAAGCTCGATGTCTTTGGCAGCAGCACCGACTGCGCCTACTCCGGCGGCTTCTACGAGCGGCCGGGCACGTTCTCGCTCTCGGTCAGCAAGACTGGCTACACCGCGCAGACCCAGACCGGCATCAAGGTCGAAAAGGGCGTCTGCAACGTGGTGTCGGCGCAGGTGACGTTTTCGCTGTAGCGGGGCGCCCCGACTCAGCGACCGCGCGCCGCCGCCCGCTGCGCTTGCCAGTCCTCGCGCAAGAGGGCAAAGCGCGCATGATCGCGAAAGCGTCCCGCGATCTTTAGATAGCGCCGCGAGAAGCCTTCCTGCGTGAAGCCGCAGCCCTGCACCAGCGCGATCGAAGCGTGATTTTCCGGCTGAATGTTCGCCTCGATGCGGTGCAGACCCAGCGCGCAGCGGTCGGCCCGGGCCCGGCTCCGCGGCGCGAAGATCTCGGCCAGAAGCAGGTGCAGACCTGCCGACATCAGGCCCTGGCCCGCCGCCGGTGCGAAGGCGTAGTAGCCAAGGTACGCGCTCTGAAAGCCGCCGTAGAAGATCTGGCTCAGGTTGTACACGCCGACCAGCGAGTCATCCTCCCGGCTGCGCACCCAGCGACTGCAGGCGTCCTCGCGCGCCGAGCGTTCGAGGTAGGCGCGGAAGGCGGCCGCGGTGGCCGGGGGAGTCACCCAGCGACCGTGTAGGTTACGGCTCTGCCGAACCAGGGACAGGAACTCGCGTCCCTGCGCGGCGCTCGGCGCGGTTAGATAGACTCGGCTCGCGGCTGCGACTTTGGGAAAATGGGAGCGAGTGGCCATGGGCACTCATCTTGCGGTATCCGCCCGGCCCCATAAATAGCGCTGCGCTCGCTCGGAGTCGTGCGGCTGCCGTCTTCCCCAAAGGTCTCTCTCATGCTGACGCGCAATCCCGGCCTGATCATCGTTCTTCTCCCCGCCGTTGCGGCCCACGCGGGCTTGACCGACCGCTGGTTTTCTTCCGTCGCGCACGGCAAGCAGATCGGCTTCGCAATCCTGTTCGCACCGATCCTGATCGTGATGCTGGGCGAGTGGATTGCCCAGGATGCAGAGAGCGCGCGCTGGCAGCGCAGAGGCTCGGCGATCGCGCTCTTGGGCGCTATTTGGCACCTGCTGCTCGACGGAGCGAGCCTGTCTTTGCTCGGGCCGCCGCAAAAGACGCCGTGGCTGGTCGGGCTGGGGGCGGTAGGTGGAGCGCTCCTCATGGCCTGGCTGGCCTATCGCGCGTGGCGTGGCGTGCTCGCCCCGGGAACGCACGCGAGTGCGCCCGAGAGTCCAAGCGATCCCAGCCAGCCGACATCGCCGCCGGGGCTACTCGGGCGTGTGTGGCGCGAGCATCCCACACCTTGAGTCGGTAATGGAGCGGTTGTTGCTGCGGGATGCGGACCAGCGCCCGACCATCGCTGATGTGGTTGCGGAGCTGGACAGGCTGCTGGAACTGCCAATTTACG
>DAORCZ010000234.1:0-9823 GCA_035345735.1 Pseudomonadota bacterium
GACGGTCTGCGCCCTTATGGCCTGTTCCAGCCCGACTATCTGGAGCGACTGGTGCAGGGCAAGCTGCCGGGGCTGCGGCCGCGCCGCGGCGTCAAGATCTGGCTGCTATTGACGCTGGAGTCGTGGCTGCGGCAGGTGCTGCACGCCGACGCTGGGTCGCCGCGGACAGACGCGCCGAGTGATAGGATAGAGGTCATGCCAAGCTCCGCGCCCAAGAGCAGCGATGCCCAAGTCCTCAAGCGCGCCATCCAGCTAGCCGAGCGCGACCGCGATCATAGCGATGCGCTGCTGCAAAAGCAGGTGCTGTCCGAGGCGGCGGAAGAGCTCGGCGTCCCCGCTCACTACGTCGAGCAGGCGGCGGCTCAGCTAGAGCGCGAGCGGACACAGGCGCTGGCCACCCGCCGTCGCGCGCTGCTCGTCGGTACGGGGGCCGCCGTCGGTCTCCTCGCGGTGCTGGGGGTGCGGTCGCTCCTGCAGGCACCTCCTCCCGTCGAGTACTCGATGGCGGCGGCGAGCGGGCACTTTGCCTTGCACAAAAACCCTGAGACCCAGGCGTCCTTGCGCTTTGAAGAGAGCGCCGGCCGGCCGGCGGCGGTGGTGCGCGTCGAGCGCTTTGCCCCCTCGACCAGCGATGGCAAGTTCTACGTCAACCTCGACGCCAGCGAGTCGCTGCCGACGGTCGACAAGTATCGCCGGGTGGTGTTCTCGGCGCGCGGTCAGGGGCTGGCCCAGCTTCGCCTGTTTCTGGAGCTCAGCCCAGACGAGCGCTTTCGCTCGCCGCCGATCACGCTGTCGCCCGACTGGGTCGAGCACCGCCTGCCCCTGTCGATGTTCGAGCACCAGCATCGCGCTGGCGACTCCTGGAAGCGGTCGGCCGGGACGACACTGCACGGCGTACAGCGCCTATCCTTCAAGCTGGGTCACTTCATGAATGACGTCAGCGCCACCGGCGAAGCCGCCGTCTCGGGACTGCGCTTCGAGTAGCGCCTCGCGCTGTCTCCCTCTAGCTCACTCTTGCTCGATGCTCACCGATGCCTGCTGACTTCTACCCGGTTGCCATTACCCACGGCCTGCTGTTCGATCTACGCGACGGTGAACATCCCAGTCGGGTATTCGGTGTAGACCGCGCCGCGCTCAGCCTAGCCGACGACGACACGCACTTCTGTCTGATCACCGACGGCCAGGTCACGGTCGTCCGCGATCGCGACCGCTTTACCCTGCGGCCAGGAGCCTTCTGCGTCGTGCCGGGAGCAGGGACGCTCGACGGCACCACTGGGCGCAGCCTGGTGATCAGTCGCTTGGGGTACCGCGGCTTGTTCCAGATTGGCGGACCGCTGGAAGCCGGCGGGCGTCTGCGCTACATCGACGGCTGCAGCGACACCTTGCTGGTCTGCCCCCCGCGCCTCGGTGAGCCCTGCTTGAACCACTTGCACATCCCGCCGCGCACGCATCAGTCGAGCCACAGCCATCCCTCCGAACGAATCGGCGTGATCGCGGCCGGCTCGGGTACCTGCATCACGGATCAGGGGCACTATCCGCTGTCACCGGGCATGGCCTGGCGCATCCCGGCAGGCAGTCGCCACTGCTTCGTCACCAGCGACCAGCCGCTCGACGTGCTGGCCTGGCACCCCGACACCGACTTTGGGCCCACCGACGAAAACCACCCGATGTTGAACCGCACCTTCTTGCGCCCGGCTACGCCTACCCTACGCGCCTAGCCGCCGCCTAGCCGTCGCCCAGGACGCCCCCCGGCGTTCTTGCGCACCGTCTCCGCCCCCACCCCCCGCGTTCGAAACACCTGCCCCGTCAACCCGCTGCCTTTGGTAAAGTAAGCTGCTATTTGCGCGTCGAGCCCCCGGGTTCTCCCGCCTGTCGACCGCTCTACCGCCCTTGCAAGGAGTTCGCTGTCCATGAGCATCGTCATCAACACCCCCAACGGCAACATCGGTCGCGCTCTGTCTGAACAGCTAATCGCCGCCGGCGAGAGCATCACGGTCATCAGCCGCACGGCTGACAAGGTGGCATCCCTCGTCGAGCGTGGCGCCCGCCTAGTGCAGGGCTCGATCGAAGAGGAAGCGGTGCTGGACCAGGCGCTAAACGGTGCCCGCGCCCTGTTCTGGCTGACGCCGCCGGTGGGAGGACGCCCGGACTTCAAGGTCTGGGCCAGCGGCCTCGGAACGCAGGCCGCCAAAGCGGCAAAGAAGGCCGGCGTAAAGACGGTGGTCATGGTGTCCAGCGTCGGTGCGCAGAGCGGCGATGGCACCGGCCCGGTCAGCGTGCTGCGCGGAATCGAGAACGACTTCCAGGCCAGCGTCCCCAACTTCGTCGCGCTGCGCGCCGGCTTCTTCATGGAGAACCTGCTCATGAGCCTGCACGGCATCGCCTCGGGCACGATCTACATGCCGCTGCCCGCCGATATCCCGATGCCGATGGTGGCCACCAAGGACATCGCGCTGATGGCGGCTTCCTACCTGCTCTGCGATAGCTGGCGCGGTCATCACATCGTCGGCGTGCACGGTCCCAAGGATCTGACGCAGAACCAAGTGGTGGTCGAACTAAGCCGTGTGCTGGGACAAGCGGTGCGCTATCAGCAGGTTCCCGTCGAAGCGGCAAAGCAGGCCATGCTAGGGTTCGGTATGCCTGACTTCGCGGTAAACATTGTGGGCGAGATGTACCAGGCCATCGTCGACGGCCGGATGAATCCGGTGGAGCCGCGTACACCGCACACCACGACGGCCACCACGCTGCGCGAGTTCATCGGTCAGGTGATCAAGCCCGCCGTGGCTGGGCTCAAGAGCGGCGCCGGTGGGAGCAGCGCCAGCTAGGCGCGGGGCAGCGGGGGCTGGGCCTCGGCTCGGCGACCGCACGACCAGCAAACGGCGAGCTAACGGCGAGACAGCAGGGAGACCTTGATGATGGAGCCGCTGCGGCACGGCGATCGCGTGGCCTTACTCACCTCGGGCGGGGATGCACCTGGCATGAATGCCGCGCTGCGGGCGGCCGCCAAGGTGGGCACCGCCCTCGGGCTTGAGCTACTGGGTGTCGAAGAGGGTTACAAGGGCCTGATGGAGGGCCGCGTGCGCGCGCTCAGCACGCGGGCGCTAGACGAAGCCGCCCGACGGGGCGGTACGGTGCTGGGCAGCGCGCGCAGCAAGCGCTTCATGACCGCCGAAGGACAGGCGCTGGCGCAGGAGGCCATTATCGCCACGCGTCTCTCGGGGCTCATCGTGCTGGGCGGAAATGGCTCGCTGGCGGGTGCACGCGCGCTGCAGCCGGCCAAGACGTTTGATGGCCGACCGCTTGCCATCGTCGGCATCCCAGCCTCGATCGACAACGACATCGCCTGCACCGGCATGTCCATCGGTGTCGATACCGCGATGAACACCATCGTCGAAGCCTGCGACCGCATCGCCGATACCGCCGGCAGCCACCAGCGCACGTTCATCGTCGAGGTCATGGGTCGCGACTGCGGCTATTTAGCGATGGTCGCCGGCCTGGCGGCGCAGGCCGATGTCGTGCTGTTCCCGGAAGCGGAAAAGACCGAGTCGGCCATCGTCGATCACGTGATGCAGGCCATCGACTCGGCCTATTCCCGCCAGGGTGGGCGAAGGCACGTGCTGGTGATCAAGAGCGAGGGCGTGCGCATCGAGTCCGGCCGGCTCAAGCACTTGGTCGACGAGCAGCTTGGCCAGCGTTATCCAGAAGGTCATATCGACACCCGCGTGACCGTGCTCGGCCACGTCGTGCGCGGTGGCTCGCCGAGTGCATTCGATCGCATGCTGGCGACGCGGCTGGCGAATACCGCCGTACGCGCTCTGCAGGCGGGCGAGACGCAGGTGATGGCTGGCTGGTCGCAGCCGGTGCAGAGCCGCCCCCCGTCGGTCTTCGATCCGCACGTCACGCTATGGCCGCTGGAAGATGTGCTGCGCGAGACCCACAAGCTGCAGAACGGCGATAGCTCGCTGGTGCGCTGGCGCGTGCAGGCGCTGTCGCAGGCTGAAAAAATTCTGCACCAGTAAGCCCCGGGGCATCTCTCGCCCCGCCTAGCGTCGCAGCCACGGCAACGCAGCGCACCCCTTCCCGTCGAGAATCCGATTTATAATGTAGTTCTCAGCGGATGTCTGCGCGGCTGTCTCCCACCCTGCCTGTCGCTTTGCTGGTGCTTGCTCTGGCGTTGCCCGCCTGGGCGGACAGCGGTCGTCCACGGGCGCGCAGCGGGGATGCGGCGGATGAGGACATCGAGCGGGGTCAGCTAGCGCCCCCCTCGGCCAGCGCCTCGGCCAGCCTGCTCGTCAGCTATGCCCGTCACATGTTCGCGCGGCAGGACTACCCCGCCGCCGCCGAGGCGCTAGAGCGGGCCTACGCCCGTGAGCCCCGCCCCATCTATCTGTTCAACGCCGCGCAGTCCTACCGCAAAGCCGAGCGCTACGCCGACGCAACGCGCTGCTATGAGCGCTTCCTGATCTTTGCTCCCAATCACACGCTTGCGGCGGAAGCTCGCGATCACCTGCGCACGCTGCAGGTGCTGCAAGAACAACAGCAGAAGCGGCGCGAGATCGAGCTCGCGATCGAGCAGACGCAGCAGCAGCTAGAAAAAGAAAAGTTCACCGCCGTCTACAAGCGCCCCTGGTTCTGGCTTGCGCTGGGCAGCGCCGTGGCTGGCACCATCGGGGTGGTGGTGGGCATCAAGCTGTATCGCGACCAGCGCGACAGCCATACGGGCACGCTCAGCCTGCAGTTTTAGCGTCCCCTCTCGGAGGTTCGCATGACGTCCACATCGCGTCGGCATCGCTTGGCCTGGAGCCTCCCGCTGAGCCTCTGCCTCGCTCTGCAGTCGGGTTGCGAGCCCATCCCCGACCTGCGCGTGGTGGCCCGCCACATCCCCGACGACACCGTGGCGCTGCTGGTGGGGGCGATGCTCGATGGCGACCAGCCGTCTCAGACCTTTCGCGTGCTGCCAGTGCGGGGGCTCGATCACGCTGGACGCGAGCGCTACGTCGTCGCGCTTTCGATCGGCAGCGCAGAGGCAGCGGGGGGCTTGGTCAGCCTGGGTACGGTGCGCGACGATGGCTGTCTCAGCTCGGTGGTCAGCTCGGATCGCCTAAGTCGCAGCGATAGCTTCAGCGCCTCGACGGTCGAACTGGAGCTCGACCCGACGATGAATGCTGCGGTACATGCGCTGGCCAGTCATCTTAATACCCCACGGCTGTGCCCGAAGGTCCCCGGCCTGCCTCCCAATCGCCTCGACGATTTTTATGAGCTGCCTATCCGGCCGGTGATCATCCGCACCAATCGCCTGGTCGCCGTGTCGGACGCCAAGTTCGATGGAGCTCTTTCCGCCTATGGCTGGGGCCTGGGACGGGGTTCGCTGTCCGTCGGCATCGAGCAGGACCCGGACAACTGTCGCAAGAAGATCAGCGACTCCATCTTGGCTCCAGATCCAATGAGCCTGCCCCTTCAGCTGCTGGCGGCCTCGGTGTATGCCCCGCAGGCAATGCAGTATCCGAACTACAGCCTGATCAGCTACACGCAAGTCGAGCTGCGCTGGAGCAAGTTCAGCGAGCTCCTGCTGCCGCTAGGCCTAGGCAAAGACCTGATCAACCAAATCATCAGCTGTTTCGCTATCACCACCCAGGCCTACCGCAAGATCAATCCCGACGGTGCAACGGCAGAGTTTCACGAGGCTTCGATGAAGTAGCGGCCCGCGCCAGCTCACTGCGTGCTGCGACACAGCACGCCGTCGCGCATCAAAGATGGCGCAGCTCCGAAAATCAGCCGAAGGGTTCAGAGAAGAGGAAGGCGGGAGGGAAGGACGGGAGGGAGAGAGGCGGAGCGCCGCTTCGAGGCGAGGCTGGGCGATCGGCTTACTTCTTGTCCTTGCCAACGTCGGCCGGCTTCTTGAGGAAGCGGTCGACCTGCATCTTCTTCAGCCACAGCGCTTCACCCGCGGGTGCGCCGCCGCGCTGCACGACCACATCGTCGCCGCGCGCGTCGCCGATCTTCAGCACCAGGGGAGCACCGGCCTTCGGGCCGCCCTTTTTGACGACCGTCACCGTCGCCCGCGGCTTGGCCAGCGAGGCCAGCTCGGGAGCTCCGGCCGGGACAAAGCCCGAGCCGCTCAGGTTGTCAAAGCTCTCGGCCAGCGACTTCAGCTTGCCCTCGTCGGCATCGGCGAGCTTGTCGGCTTTCCAGGTCTTGTCGGCGGCGCGCACCACCAGCACATCGGTACCCTGCACCACGGTGACGCTGTCGATCTGATCCGCCTTGAGGCTGGCCAGCGACTTGTCGCCCAGGTCAGCAGCAACGTGCGCCAGGGCCTCCATCCCCCACTTCTTGACGGTAAAGATCTGCGGGGCGTCGAGGGTCTGCACGTTGTAGTCCTCGCCCTTGACGCTACCGATGCGGATGCCGGCGGTCTTGCCATCCTTGAAGGTGACGCTGACTTCGATCTGTCCCGCGGCGCCGGGCGAAAGACCCAGCTCTTCCGGCTTGCCGGCGTCCAGAAACTCACCGGCCCGCAGGGTGGCAAGGCCCTGGGCCATGCGATTGACCATCGCGTGATCCAGCTCGACACCGGGCTTCAGCGTTGGGATCGCCCCCTCGCTGACCTTCCACTTGGCGTCAAACAGGCTAGGCGCAGCGCCCTTCCCGTCCTTGTCGGCGGGTGCAGCCTGACGTTCGAGCACGACCTTGCCGGCGGCGCTGCTCAGCGTCACCTTCTGCGCTTCGTCCGCCTTCTGATCGAAGACGACGTGGTCGCGCCAGCTCTTGCCCTCGCGCTTGAAGGTAGACGTAAACAGGTCGCCGGCCTGCCAGACCTCGTCCTTGCCCGCGACGCGGACCATGGTCGAGCTGCCGGCCGACTTGCCAAGGAGCAGGTCGGCGATCACGCCCCCCGTCGCATCCTTGGCGACCACATGCACGGCTTTGTCATCGCTGACTTCTAGCTCGCCGTGGCGATCCTTCTGCTGAGTGGTGATGTCACCCCACTTGATCTTCTCCAGCGCCTCGGCAGCCGCCTTGGCGGCGCTCTGGTCGGCGGGCTTGTCATAGGGCGCGATGACCTGCCACTTCTCGCCCTTTTTGGTCAGCGTGATTTTGTCGCTGCCTCCGGGCTGCGTGATTTCTAGTGTGGCGATCTTGTCGCTCTTGATCTCGGCGACGGCGCGCGGCTTCTCGCCAACGCGCTCCCCTTTTTCGGGCGTGCGCATGGCGTAGAACGCCAGCCCGCACAGAACGACAAGAGCCAGAAAGGCATAGAGATTTTTCTTCTCCATTGACTCAGATCTCCGGGTCTAGAGCTTGGCGGTGGTGCGAGCGCTGGAGCGAATGCGCCAGCGGATAAGGCCGATGAGCAGCAGCAGGAGCGGCAGGCCGATGATGTTGCCCGCCTTGATCAGCGTCACGGTTCCCTCTTTGACCTGATCCAGCGGACGGCTCTGCATGCCCTTGTTACGGACCTGCGCCAGCGCCTCGTCCTGCGCCAGCCAGTCGACGATGTTGAGGGCATAGGCCAGGTTGGCGACGTAGAGCTGCAGCCCGCTGCGCAGGCCTAGGTTCACGTACTGGTCGCTGATGAACTCCGAGTCACCGATGACGACCAGACGCGCCGTAGCCGGCGACTCCGACACCATGGGGTCGACGCCCGGCTGGCTGACGTTGCCATCGACCTTGCTGCCGTCTTCTTTCACTGCCTGCTTGCCAGCGAAAGCGCTCTTGAACTTGCCAGAAGCGGCGTAGGCCAGCGGGAACGGTCCCTTGTCAGTGCCGATCGTCATGTCGCGAGCGCGCTGCGTCGGCATGAACACGAACGGCCCCTGCGGGCGCCACGACTCTTTGCTGGTCTCGGCGAGCTTGGTGAAGGTGACGTTGCCCTTCCCTTCCTTGGCCTCGCCGACCAGCTCCAGCGAGCTGGCGTATGGGAAGATTGCGGCCTTGAGCCCGGTGTTGATCTGGTGCACCTGCGGCAGCGGGCCGGCGACCAAGAATACCGGGTGGTTCACACCCAGCATCTGCCCGCCGACCTGCACCGGACCAATGTAGTTCTGCATGTCGAGGACGATGTCCTGCTTGATCTTCACGCCGTACGCCGACAGCAGGTCATCGAGGTTGGCCTCGTTGTTCTGCGCGATCTGAGGCATGTCCATGCCGGGCATCATCATGCCGCGCGGCGTCTGCAAAACCTGGCCATCGACGAACACGCCGACCGACTTGCCGCGCATCAGGAACTGATCCACGACGTACTTGGCGCGATCGGTAAACGGCTGCTTGGCGCCAACGATCAAGAGAGCATCGACATCCGGTGGAATCGCCGCCTTGAGCTCGGCCGTCGTCGTCTCATAGCCGGTCTTCTTGAGCTGTTCCGAGAGGATCTGCAGACCACTGCCATGGCCACCGCCGGGGGTCAGCTCGCCTTCGCTGCTGGCGAACGCGATCTTGCGCTTCTTCACCGTCATCTGCTTGATGAGGCCGGAGATCTCAAACTCCAGGCCGGCATCGTTTTCGATGATCGGGATCGACTCGATCTCACCGTGATAGTCGAAGCCGACGCCAAGGAAGGTGCTGCCGATCTCGAACTTGTTGGCCGACACCACGCCGCGGTTTGACTTCTGGACCTTGTACTTCTGCGCTTCCTCTTCTTTTTTGCTGTCGCCTTCGCCGATCTTGATGACTTCCAGCTTCAGCTTGCCCTCGGAATAGGTCTCGTACTCCGAGAGAAGGTCGCGCACGAACTGCGCATGCTGCTTGAACGGCGGCTTGAGGTCTTCGCTCATGAAGAGCTTGACGTTCAGGCGGTCCGGCAGGTTCTTGACGAGGTCTTTGCTGCCTTGCGACAGCGTGTAGACCTTCTCGCTGGTCATGTCGAGGCGCTTGAAGAAGCGCGTACCGACGAAGTTGGCTGCCCCTAGGGCAGCAATGGTTAGGACGACAAAGCCGATGGCATTCGCCCCGGTCTTGCCCTTGGAAAGCGGCTTGGCCATTAGCGCCACCTCCGGCTGTCCAGCGTCGCCTGCGTCACCAGCAGGCACGAGGTGATGAGGGTTCCAAAGTACAGGAGGTCCCGCGTGTCGATGACACCGCGCGCCATGCCGCTGACATGCCGGTCCATACCCAGCCAGTCAAGGAACGGCTGCACCGTCGGCGGGAAGATCTGCACGACCTTGCCGATAAGCCACAGGATGAGGCACAGCAGGACCGCACCGATGAACGAGACGATCTGGTTCTTGGTAAACGACGAGGTCATGAGGCCTATCGCCATGTAAGTCGCCGCCACCAGAAACAGGCCCAGGAAGCCGGCGAAGGCTGGGCCCTTGTCGAGGGGGCCGATCATCGCCACGGTGACGCCGAACAGCGCCATCATCAGCATGGCGAACCCGAAGACGCCGAGCGCCGCCAGGTACTTGCCCAGCACAACATCCCAGTCGGTGAGCGGCATGGTCAGGAGGACTTCCAGCGTGTCGTTGCTGCGCTCTTCGGCGAGCAGCCGCATGGTAATGGCCGGCCCGACGATAGCCACGAGCAGCGTCGTCCAGAAACCATCAAAGAGCTCTCGCAGGTCGGCCTGCCCCTGCAGGAACAGCGCGCTGAAGAAGAGCAGCGCCGATAAGAGCAAGAACACCGCGACCACCACGTAGGCGATCGGCGAGTTGAAGTACGCGCCTAGCTCTCGGCGCGCAATGATGAACATGTTTTTCATCGCCATCTCCGAAGCTGAAGGAGGATTGCAAGCCCGAGGCTAGTTGCGTCCATGAGTGCCGCCGGTGAGCGCACGGAACACATCTTCGAGCGACGCCTTTTCGCGCCGAAGCTCAAGCAGGACGAG
>DAORCZ010000235.1:0-9816 GCA_035345735.1 Pseudomonadota bacterium
GCTAGGCAGGGTTGAAGGGGGTACGGTAGCCTCAATAGTTCCTGACATGACGCAGTCTGAGGTACACCAAAGCGTCGTCGGCGATCAAGTCTTGCGCGCTGCCCCAGCCGCAGTCCAGGCGCGCCCACAGGACGACAGCCCGGCGCCCGGCTGCCCAGCTCGACGGGTCCAAGGCCTGATGCCTGGACTCCGGCGCAGGCCCGGCGACCGACTGCGGGCAAACCCGGGTGTCCCGCCTCCATGCGGCCCCGCAAACCCGTTCCTCACTCGAGAAATCAGTATGTCGCACTGCATACTTGTGGCCGTTGACGGGTCTGGAGTACCTTAAAAACCATGGCCCGATTTAGGCTGCGCATGCGCACCATGGAGATCAACTTGCCGTTAGGCGAGGTCATCATCGGTCGCGGGCCGGAGTGCTATCTGCGCGTTGATGAACCGATGGTCTCCCGTCGCCATGCGCGTCTGCGAATTACCCAAAACGCTGTCATCCTTGAGGATCTGGGGAGCCGCAACGGCTCTCGCGTCAACGGCATCAATGCGACGGGGACCGTCGAGCTAAAGCCGGGCGACATCTTGGGCGTCGGCACCCAGCAGTTCACCTTGGAGCGCGAGGAAGATCCCTCGCCGCACCGTCCCACGGTCAACGTCGCGCCGCAGTGGAACCCGCACAGTCAGCCCGGCATGGGCGGAGGCACGGTCTCGCAAGGCGGCGAAGAGCCGGTGGCGAACCCGGTGTCGATCGCGGCAGCCCCCAGCTTCGTGGGTGGCATGACCAACCCGGGCGTGCAGCAGCCGAACCTGGTCGCGCCCGATCCGACGAGCCTCGGCCTCGATATGCCGACGCACGCGCCGCACCCCGAGAACGAGCCCAGCGACATGGGCCAAAACCAGAATCGCGGCTCGGCCTATCGCCTGTTCTGGGGCCTGTCCGATCGCGTCCTGGCGATGGGTCGCGTCGATGAAGCCGAGCGCATGATGGGTCCGCGCCTCAACGAAATGCTTAGCCGCGCGCAAACCGGCGAGATTCCCGAGGACGCCGTCATCATCGATGTCCTGCGTCGCGCGCTCAAGCTGGCCGGTTCCACCAAGAAGGACGTCTGGTTCGGCTGGATCTTCGACTTCGCCCGCGTCAGCAAGCACAAGATGGCGCTGCAGCTTCTCGACGACATCTATGCGCAGGTGTTTGTCGTGAGGCCGGCCATCGGCGGCAAGATCGTCGCCTACGCCCAGACTGTCGAAGACGAGACCATCGTCGTCCGCCTCGCAACGCTGCGCCGCCTCTGCCGCGAGTAGCGGCGCTTCCGCTCCCCCGACAAAGCCAAGCTCCCCCGCAACCAGGTCGAAAATACGACCGGGCTGCCAATCGGGCATCGCGATCTTCGTTATTGATCGCGCCCGGTCGCTTGCGGCATCGTCCCCGGGCCATTCCGATGCCCGAAAACCCTCCTCCCGTCGCAACGCCTGCCCCGCCTCTCCCAGACCCGGGCCAGAAAGACCGCCTGCTGACTTGGTCGGTGCTGGCCTTTTTGGTCCTGCTCTACGTCCCGTTCGCGGGCAACTACGGCCTGTGGGATCCGTGGGAGACCCACTACGGCGAGGTGGCGAGGCAGATGGCCGCACGCGGCGACTACATCAGCCTGTGGTGGCCCGGTTCGCCGCAGGATCCGGCGAGTGGCGTGTTCTTTTCCAAGCCGGTGCTGACGTTCTGGCTGATGGCGATCTCGCTGAAGCTCTTCGGCCTGGGCCACGGCGACGCGGCACACTACAGCGAAATGACGATGGGCTGGCGGGGCGAGTGGGCGCTGCGCATGCCGCTCATCGTCGTCAGTCTGGTTGGCATCTGGGCGGTGTTCGAGCTGGTGCGGCGCCTGGCCTCTCGACGCGCCGGCCTGTGGGCAGCGCTGGTGCTAGCGACGAGTGCGCAGTGGGCGCTGATCACCCGGCAGGCCATGACCGACATGCCTTTTGTCGCGCCGATGACCGTCGCGGTCTGCTTTGCCGGCCTGGCGCTGATCCGCCCAAGCCAGCGACGGCGCTCTGGCCCAGAAGCCCTGCCCGATCCGCAGGCGATCCTCCCGCGGCGATCGGCGAAGGTACTCGGGCTCACGCTGTCCTTTCCGGATAGCCCGGCGTTCTACGGTTTTCTCGCGCTGTATGGCCTGTGCGTTCTGCCGCAGCTCATCGTCAACCTGCTGCAGCTACAGAGCTTCACGGTCATGCTTTTCAACCAGACGCGGCGCGTTCCGGGAGCCCTGGCAGTGCTGCCGTTCTTCGTGCTCTTTGCGCTGTCGCTTTATCTGTCGACCGGAGCTCGCACGCGGCGTTCGCTATACCTATGGACGGCCTATCTAATGGGGGGCCTGGCGACGCTGGCCAAGGGACCAGCGGGTATTGCTATGCCGATCCTCGCGGTGTTCGTGTACCTGCTGGTGGCGGGCCGCATCGATGAGCTCTGGGGCGGACCGGCCACTGCGACCCGCTCCGAAGATGGAGGCCCGGCCAGCACGACCCGCCCCGATCTGCTGCGACAGCTACTCGGCGGGGGCGATGGGCTGGAGCTCTTGCGCGGCGCGCTGATCTTTTTCTGCGTCGCCGCCCCCTGGTACGTCGCCATGGTGGCACGACACGGCCTGCCCTTCTGGATGGAGCTGATCGGCGATAACTATGTGCACCGCGCGCAGGGCCGACACGGCGACCGCGGCACCTTTGAGTACTACCTGCGCCAGCTGGGAGCCGGCTTCTTCCCGTGGTCAGGTGTCGCGGTGGCGGCCGGCGTGCAGATTGGCCGCTGGCTGCGGGCCGACGACGAGGGGGACTCGGCTCGACGTCAGCTGATCCTCCTGTGCTTTGTGTGGTTCGTCGTCGATTTCACCATCGTTACCGTCGTCAACACCAAGTTCCACCACTACATCCTGCCTGCCCTGCCGGCTCTGGCGGCGCTCTGCGGCCTGTTTATCGATGAGCTCTGCACCGTGGGTGAGCGTGGCGCGCAGGCCAGCCGCTTGGCGCTGTGGACGCTGGCCGGTCCGGTGACGCTGCTCAGCGGTCGCGACCTGGCCAACTTCCCGGCCCGCATCGGCTGGCTGTTCAACTACGACTACGTCAACGTCCCCGGCACCGGGCGCCCCTGGCCGCTCCCGACGATCTACGGCGGTCGCTACGAGTACGCGGCTCCCCTGTTTGCGCTGTCGGTGGTGGCGACGGTGGCGACGCTCGCGCTGGCCTTGCGACGCCGCCGGACGGAAGCCCCGATCAGCGAGGCCGCGGCTCCCAGTCAGCCCTATGTCCTCGCCGGAGTGGCGCTCGTCATCGCGCTGGTTATCGGCATCGCCGTCGGGCCGAGCGCCGATCGGGTGGTTGAGTTCACAAGCTCGAAGCTCCCCGCCGATACCCAGTTTCCCGCGAGCCTGCGCTTTGGCTTCCTGATTCCGACGGGGTTTGCCGCACTGTGGCTGCTGTGGCTGGTGGTTCGCTGGGGTGGACGGGCGGCGCTGCCCCTTGGGCTTATGGCCGTGCTCAGCACGACGTTCTTTATCGACCGCTATCTCGTCGATATCTCGCCGCACTGGAGCCAGAAGCACATCTTCACCACCTATTACCGCCTGCGTCGCGGCCCAGAAGAGCCGGTCGTCGCCTGGATGATGTACTGGCGCGGCGAGAACCTGTACACCGGCAACCAGATCTACGACCACCGCATCGAGCAGAACGAAAAGACCGTGTTCTTGGGCGACAAGAACATGGAGAAGCTACAGGCCTATCTGAACAGCCACCGCGGCCGCACTATTTACTTCCTTATCGAACGACATCGATTAGAAGGTCTGCGCAGCCTGCTGCCGCAAGAGGCCAAGACGACCCTGGAAGTCGTCGACGACACCAACAACAAGGTGTACCTGGCGCGGGCCAAGCTCTGAAGTCAGAAAATTTGCGTGGGCCGGGTGACGACCTTCTAATGGCCCCCATGCCTACGCCCGGAGCGGAAACCTGTTCGACGTGTGGTCGCCAGTTCACCCCGCAGTACGCCTACCAGGTTGCCGCCGGCAGCAAGGACAGCGACGGCGGTAGCAAGCGTTACTTCTGTCAGCTCGAATGCCGGCGTGGCGCGCTCGGAGAAGCAGGCTTCGCAATCCGGCGCGCCCGTCGCATCGCGGTGCTGAACCAGAAGGGCGGCACCGGCAAGACGACGACAGCCATCAATCTGGCCGCTGGCTTGGCCGAGCGCGGCTACGAGACCCTGCTCATCGACACCGACGCCCAGGGCAACGTCGGAGCCAGCCTGGGCATCAAGGGCGAGCGCTCGCTGTACCACGTACTGGTCGACGGGGTCGATGCCAGCGAGGTCGCGGTGCCGGTGCGCAGTCACCTCGATGTCATCACCGCCGATGCCACGCTCGCCGTCGCTGAGATCTGGCTGGCCCGACGGGACAAAGATCGCGACCGCGTGCTAGGCCAGCGCCTCAACTCGGGCCCGAGCCCAGCCGGTCGTCGCTATCAGTACATTCTGCTCGACTGCGGTCCGTCGCTGTCGCTGCTGAATCAGAACGCGCTGACCTACGCCGATGAAGTGCTGATCCCGGTGTCCTGCGACTATCTGTCGCTGTTTGGCGTCAAGCAGGTGCTCAAGACCATCAAGGACGTCGAGCGCCACCTCGGTCACTCGGTCACCATCGCCGGCGTGCTGCCGACGTTTTACGACGCTCGCATTCGCCTGGCTCGCGAGGCGGTCGAGACCCTGCGCGGTCACTTCCGCGAGCGGGTGTTCGAGCCGATTCGTCGCTCGACGCGTCTGGCCGAAGCGCCCAGCCACCGTCAGAGCATCTTCGAGTACGACCCCGACTCGCCGGGGGCCGAAGACTATCGCAAGGTGGTCGAGCGCATCCTCGATCGCGACGTCGCGCTGCGGGCTGGCCGTCCGTCGTTTGCGCCGAGCATGCCTTCAAAGAGTGGCCCGAGTCACTTTGCGGCCGTTGAGATCGAAGCCGCCGCCGACGGCTAACCGCGACGCCTGACCTCCCTGCCCCCCTGAGTACCGACGATGATTGCCAAAGAAACCGACTCTGCCACGCTGGTCCCGTCGAACCCGAGCAGCCGATCTGGCCTGGCCAACGATCCGCTGTCGAGCGATGACATCCTGACCGGCTTCTACCGCCCCGAGCGATCCGACTGGCAGGAGCGCGGCACCCCCGGCCCCGAGGCCAAGCCGCGACCGACCCACTACAAGGTCATCTGCATCTCGCTTTACAACGAGGACATCGACCGCCTAGAGGGGCTGGTCCGCGAGCTCAAACGGCGCGGGCACAGCAAGGCCAACAAGTCGCAGGTCATCCGCGAGGCGCTCTTGCAGATCGACCTCGACAAAGTCCCGCGTCACCACTAGGTCCGCCATGTCGAGCACGCCTGCCCCACGCCGCCTGCGCGTCGCTGTTCTTTACGGGGGCCGCTCGGGCGAGCACGAGGTCTCGCTGCAGTCAGCGGCTTCCGTGCTGCGCAACCTCGACCCCGAGCGCTTCGAGCCCCTGCCCATCGCTATCGACAAGGCCGGCCACTGGCACCCCGGCGACGTCTCGCTGATCGAGCGCGGTGCCCGGACGCTGCCCGTCTTCCGCGACGCGCCCCCCGTCCTCCTGCCGCCAAACCCACCGGCCGCGGCGGATGGCGCAAGCGCGCTGATTCCCGTCTCTGGCTCGCCGCCCGCACGCCCCCTGCCATCGATTGATGTCGTGTTCCCGGTGATGCACGGCACGCTGTGCGAAGACGGAACCATCCAAGGCCTCTTCGAGCTAGCCGATGTCGCCTACGTCGGCTGCGGTGTCTTGGCTTCAGCGGTTGGTATGGACAAAGAGTTCGCCAAGCGCCTTGCGCACGATGCCGGGCTGCCGATCGTGCCGTATGTCACGGTCCACGACGGTCCGTGGCGCAAGGATCCCGCCCCAACCGCCGCGGCCGTGGCTGCGAAGCTCGGCTATCCCTGCTTCGTCAAGCCAGCCGGCAGCGGCAGCAGCGTCGGGGTCAGCAAGGTCAAGACGCCGGATCAGCTACACGCCGCCATCGCCGAAGCGCTGCGCTACGACCGCAAGGTGCTGATCGAAAAAGCCATCGCCGCCCGCGAGATCGAAGTCGCCGTGCTGGAGCATCCCGACCCCGCTGAGCCGCCGCTCACCTCGACGGTCGGCGAGATCAACCCGGCCAGCTCGCACGAGTTCTATTCCTACACCGCCAAGTACCTCGACGAAAAAGGCGCGGAGCTGTGCATTCCAGCGCGGCTCGACGCAGCGCAGGCCGCCGAAGCCCAGCGCCTGGCCGCCCTCGCCTTCACCACCCTGGGCTGCGAGGGCCTCGCACGCGTCGACTTCTTCCTCGATCGCCACGACGGCCAGATGTACTTCAACGAGGTAAACACCCTACCCGGCTTCACCTCGGTGAGTATGTATCCGAAGCTATGGGAAGCGAGCGGCATCCCCTATCGCGATCTGCTCAGCCGCCTCATCGACCTCGCCGTTGCCCGCGCCGAGCGCAAGCGAGCCCTGGTTCGCGACTTCCAGAGCTAGTCTGCGGCGGCCCCACACCGACGGGCGGGATGACCATGCTGGGAGCTGGTTGGCGCCCGCGGTTCCGCGCCGGCTGGGGCGTGTTCAGCGCAGGACAAAGGACAGTCCCAGACCGTTCTCGGGCAGGGCATAGAACTTAAACTCGACGCGGTCTTTGAAGAACTTCCAGGAATCGAGGGGAAAGCTGGTGATGCTGAGTCCGTGGAACTGCACCAGCTCTAGGAAGTAGCGCGTTCCCTCTTGGGGATGCGACACGACTTCGAGGATCAGGTGGGCAGCCGGCCGCTTCAGCGCGTAGCGTCGGCCCTTGCAGGTTCCGCCCGCGATGTCGCCATAGCTGATCTCCTCTTCGCTGAGCTCGTAGCCTTGGCCCTTGAGATGATGTGCGGTCTTGTGCAGGTATTCCGGGGACATTTCCATGACGCGACTCTCCTTGGCGCAGGGGACGGCGGGCCCCGGCGCGCACCTTAAGGTTCCAGGTACGTGAGCAGGATCTGACGCAGCAGCGTGAGCAGCGCGAGCAGTTCAAGGACGATGCCGACGCGAAAAAGCAGCACGCGCTCGATCTCGACATCGATGCTGAGCTGTAGCTGGAAGCGCTCTTGCTCGGGATCGAGTGGTGGCTTGGCCGCGGGCTCGGGCGCGGGCGCCGGCCGCTCCGGCTCGGCCTCCACCTGTGGACTGCTGATCGCCGGCCCCGTCGCGGCCAGGCAGTAGTAGCGCTCACAGCCCAGGATGACCTGGCGCAAGAGCCCCAGCGCCAAGAGCTGCTGCAGCCGACGCAGCACCTGCGGGGCCGGCGTGGCGCTGCTGCTGGGCCACTGCCGCAGAATCACGAGCGGTTCGCAGGGCAGCAGATCCCCGGGCTGCGGCAAGAGCGCTTGCAAGGTCTCCAGCGTGGCCGAAAGCTCCGGCGAAAGCTCAGCCCCCGCTCCCGACGGCTGCTGCGTCGCGCTGGCCCCGACTTTGGACGCTTCCTGGACAGAGACCAGCCGCATGCTAGGAGCCTCCGCGCAGAAGATAGTGCGACGCGACTTGCCAGCTCACGAGCAGGGCAAGGTCGACGAGCAGCAGCGCCAGGAAGACCCGTGACAACCGCGCACGCGAGCGCTGTAGCTGCTGCAGCTCAGTCCTCTCGGTCATCGCGGCCTCCGTGAAGTCACGCGCCAGCACAGGCCGGCCAGAAGCGGCAGCGCGAACAGAAAGCTCGCATCCAGCCAGCCACGCCAACGCCGCCGATCGCGGCTGAGCCAGCGCACGTTTTTAGACCACGCGATGCGCTCGCCATCACCCGTGGCGCCGGGGGGGTGCACTCGCTTTCCCGGTAGCGTTCGACCCGCGGTTCCCTGGGACAGAAACGTGCCCGTGGCGGGCTCGGCCTGCGGGGTCAGAAGCGACGCATACTCGGGACTGCGCAGCGCGACTTCCGAGCGCCTTCCGTCCGACCACAGCAGGCGCAGCGCGGTGGCCTGTGCCGCTGAGGCCGGCTCTGCTTGCAGACGAACTGCCGGGCCTTCCGAGGTCACGGTGGGGAGATCAATCGGCGCCCCGGTCAGTACAACACAGGGTGCCGCACAGGATGCCCGATCGCTGACCAGCTCGAGGGGGCCGGAGCTTTCCCAGGGATAGATCGCCGCGCCAATCGCTGGCAGCAACCAGGCCGGGAGCGCCCCCGGCCAAAGCAGCGTCGGGCGCTGCCGCCGAGCGAGGGACGCAAAGCCGGCCAGGCTACCGCGGTATACCTGCTCTTGCCGGGGCACACGCAGGCGAGAGCGGCTGTGAATGGCGGCCCACAGCGCGCCTTGCGGCACCACGCAGTCTGGGCGCGGCGTCGCACGC
This sequence comes from Pseudomonadota bacterium, assembly GCA_035345735.1. Taxonomy (GTDB): domain Bacteria; phylum Myxococcota_A; class Polyangia; order Palsa-1104; family JAEUJZ01; genus JAEUJZ01. Next base: position 8,385 of record DAORCZ010000235.1, read on the forward strand.
AGGACGATGCGAATCTGCAGCGGCCAGTCACTTTCGTTCCACAGCGAAGGGGGAATGCGCGCCGACAGCCGCAGCGGTTCGGGCCCAGGGGATGGCAGCGCCGCGTGCTCCAGCCGGCGCGAGCCGAAGCGAAGCTCGACCTCGCTGGCCCCCGCATCAAGCGCAGGGTGAGGCGAGACAGACAGCATCATGTCCAGCTCCGGCCACTCGCTGACCTGCCACCACGAAGGACGCACCCAGGGCAGGGCCAGCACATGCTCACCTTCGCCGCGCACGACGTAGCCGGAACGATAGCCGCGCTCGCCCAGCGTAAAGACCTCGGCATAGGTGTCTTGCGACTCTGCAGCCGGGGGCGGAGTGGGGCTAGCCGCGTCGACGGGGATCGGCACCTGGCAGATGCTGGCGGTGCAGCGACCAGCAAGCTGCGGATTCGCGAGCGCATACAGGGCGTGCTGCAACGCCTGGGGATCTGACGCGCGAACATGCAGCGATCGACCTTCGACCTGCGCGGTGCCGTGTGATCTGTCCGATGAAGGAATCTCGATCGCGCGCTCCACGGCAGAGTAAGCGTGCAGAAAGAGGGCCGGCGAGGTCGAATCGGGCAGCGCCTCGCTCGCCACCGGCAGAGCTCCCAGACTGCGCAAGAAGAAGTCGGCTGCCAGCCAGGCCGGCGCTTCGCTGCGATCGATCTCTGCCGACCGCACCAGGTGCACCGGCGGGTGTTGTTGTCGCCACTGTTCAAGGAGCGCAGCGACAGAAGGCGGCGCGGGCGGATGCAGCCGCCGGGCATAGAGCAGGGCGGCGGTTGCGTGCAGCGTCAGCGTGGGAACCTGCTGCGGTGTGTCGTGACAGGGATCCCCCGCGGTCAGCAAACGACTGCGCAGTCGCAGCGCGAAGTATCCGGCCGGCAGATTCGGCAAGGCAATCCGCCATGCCCCGCGCGCCGCGAGCTGCCGAACAAACACCGACTGCAGGGGCTGGTCTTGCAGCTCCAAGGTCAATGTGGATGTCCCAAGGACGTGCTCGGAGACGCTGATCGGTAGCTCCAGCTCGACCGCGCTCGCTCGCTCGCTCGGGTCGGGCAGGTTCATGATCAGATCGGCGCTGCCCTCGCTGCCGCGCAACGTCAAGCTCTCGCTGAGCAGGGCGGTGCGGATCGACTCACTGGCCGGGCTTTCGACCGGATTTTGGGCATGGGCGGCCAGCGGCGCGCAGACTCCCAAGTAGAGCGAAAGCCAGACTCCTAAGCTGCGCATCGCCCTAACCCACCTTTCCGGTCTTGACTGTCTTATCCCAGCTGCGCGAAGCCCCCGACAGCTCTTTGACATAGGCACCCAGCGTCACCGCGCACAGCAAGGAACCGTAGCCCCCGAGCAACAGCAGAGCCGGCGCCAGCCAGGCCCAGCGCGGTCGCTTTTCAACCACCATGGCG
>DAORCZ010000236.1:0-9791 GCA_035345735.1 Pseudomonadota bacterium
ACCTGGAGCGTCGTACCGACCACCGGCCTGCCGGCCACGCTGCTCTACAGCATCCTTTCCTTGTCGCCGATGGACGTCTGGGTGGTCGGGACCGGCGGCTTGATTGGCCACTTCGATGGCAGCTCGTGGACCGCCGTCAAGAGCCCCACCACCGCGCTGCTGCGCCACATCCACGGCATCGCCGGCAACGATCTGTGGTCGGTGGGGGCCAGCGGCCACGTCCTGCACTGGGACGGCAGCGCCTGGAGCGATCTCGCGACCGGCGTCGACGGCAACCTGCGCGCCGTCTGGCCCATGTCCGGTCACGTCTTCATCGTCGGCGAATTCGGCGCAATCCTGCACCGCGCGCAGTAATCGACCGCACCCCGCAGATCCTGCAGACCCCGCAAGACTCCGCGCAGCCCCCAGACTCCCAAGTCCCCGCCCGGGCGGCCAGCTTCCTGGGTGTGCTCTTAGGTGCATCGGCGCAGATCCCCACCATCCCGCACTGCTTTCCGCGGCCATCGGTCTACACGCCGTTCTTGCGCAGTTGACGGCTGCCGCGCGCCCCGGAAAACAACGGACTCTGCCGCCCGCCGAAACGGCTTTCTCCGTCGGAGAATCTGTCAGATATCAACATTAAAAATGTAATCGGAATTACTTTTGCATGGGGACCTCATCACACCCTGACCTTCCCTTTTTGGTGAGGCTCCCATGCTGTATCTCGACAACCCGCAGGACATCGCAGGCGTTACGGTCTATCCGGATTCTCAGCTCGACTACGTCTTTTATCTGGTTCCGCCCTATCCCCGCTTCCGTCGTGATGCGCAGGGCAAGCCGGTCTTTCAGCTACTCAAGTTCCGCGGCGGCGCCCCCATCGATGCCCCCAAGGTTGAGGCCAAGTCGGAAGAAAAAGGAGGCGCCGACGCCCTGCACGCCGCCGCCGTACCCACCGTCGATGGCGAGGTCGCGGGCGGCTATCTCAGCTTTGATACCGAATACACCGTCGACGAAAAGACCAAAGAAGACATCCGACAGAAGCTCGATGCCCAGGTGCGTGCCCACTACACGCGCACCGGCCGCGTCGTTCCCGATGGCTTCCAGATTCTGCTGCGCAACCCGACCTGGACTGATGGCGAAGTCCACCTGCTGATGGAGGACACCAGCAACGGACTTTTTACGTGCGTATCGAAAGCCGGCAAGCCCTCGCTGATGGGCAATAACGTCGCCAGCTTTGCCGCCATCCTCGCCCCGTGGCAGGCGACCCTGCTCATGGATGCGCTCTCGCACAACAACTTCTCGCCCATCCAGGTGAACTACCGGCTGAAGTACCTGGCCAAGGTTCCGCCCGTCCGCATCAACATCTACGCCTCCGCGGATGACTGCTACACGATGTACAAGCAGTACGGTTCCGAGATCAACGGCGGCGGAGTCTGTTCCGATCCCGACACCGTAGTCCGCAGCATCACCGAGCATGTCTGCAGCCGCGATGTTGTCCGCATCAGCATCGACAGCGGTGGCCTGACGCTGGAAGACAAGACCTTCAAGGCCCTGCAAGAGATGGCCCTGGGTCTGGTGCAGGACTGGATCAAGCAGGAGTTCTACAAGACCCCGCCCGAGCGAGCCACCAAAGAGCAGCTTGAGAACGTCCAGCTACAGTCCCTGACGCGTACCGATTTCCGCGACCTCAACATCCGCATCGAACAGAGCGCCACCGTTGAGCTTCAGATCTGCCCGCAGGGGGCACTTGGGAAGCTCGCCGCCGAAGGCGACAGCCTGAAGAACTACGTGCGCGAGGTCGATCTAAGCAAGGACGAGTTCTTCCAGAGTCGCGAGCTGAGCATCAAGGTCTACGCCGACTTCCCGGCCGCCAACGCCACCCCGCAGCCGACCGACATTCAGTTTGTCGAAGTCACTGCCTACTACGGATCAGCGGTGGGCGAGAGCAAGACCTGGGATGCGCAGCAAAATGGCGGACGCTGGGAAGTGAAGTGGCACAAGGAACCCGGCGTGATCGATGTGCGCTGGGAAGCCAAGATCCGCTTCCGCGAGCCGAGCAAAGAGCTGGTCTTAAAAGGAGTCTGCAACAAGACCGAGCTGAATATTCCGGTGGCCGTACCCGGCCGTGCCCGGCTGCGTCTGGATCACATCGGCATGCCCTGGGATCTCGTCCAGTACGTCGAGGCCAAGGTGCGCTTTACGCAGAGCGATGCCGACCCGCAGCAGATCGATCGCACCTTCCTATTTGACGAAAAGCACGACGAGCAGTGGTTCGACGAAGCCATCTGGGTCCGTCGCACGCAGCCTTTCTTTGTCACCCTGTCTTACCGCCTGAAGAACGGCAACGAGATCCAGCAGGCCGAGCACCGCAACATCGAGGTCAAGGCCGACCGCTACGACATCAAGACGCCGTTTGATCAGTATCTGGATGTTCCGATTCAGGCCCAGTACACCACGCCCAGCTGGGAACAAGACGTCATCGACCTGACCTACGAAGACCCCGCGAACCAGTATCAAGTCCGCGGTTGCGTCTTCCTCAGCGAAAAAGGAGGCTGGCGGCAGACTTGGTCGGTGCCGCTCCTTGACCCCAGCAACAAGGCATTCAAGTACTCCTGGACCCGCCGCAATAAGGAGGGCGGGATCTTTACCTCCAAGGATGTCGCCGGGGCCCCCAGTGATGGCTGGTTCAGCGGCGGCGCGCACGCCCTGGTGACCACCGGCGATCCCAGCGCCGACGAAGACATGCTGCGGGTCAGCGTCGATCCGCTGATCACGGTGGTCGGTCTTCTGGACTCGAACAAAGACGTCATCCGGGTCGTCGTGCACCTGAAGTACACGCAGCCGGACGGATCCTCCGATGTCGATGATCACATCTTCAACAAAGGAGACTCCGCCTGGACGTGGAAGCAGCACATCAAGGACAAGAACAAGAAGGTCTTCCAGTGGTGGGCCGAGGTCTACACCAAGCCGTTCAGCCGCATCTCGCTGGGAACCGAGCAAGCGCCCAATCGGAGCGAAGCCGAGACCGTCGTGCTCGAACCTCCCACGCCGCCGACTCCTCCGACTCCCCCGGCATAGGCGAGGTCTACGATGATCTATCTCGGCGGCCCCAGCCTTTTTATAAACGGTCTGGTCGTACTTCCGGACTATGGCAATCCGCGGCAGTTCTACTATCTGCCGCCCCCGCCGCGCTTGGCGGTTGACCCCGGGTCCGGCCGGAAGGTCTTCAAGCTCCTCAAGCTGGTGGGGGGACTCACCGACCCCACCGGCGATGGCCTGCACACCGGAATCGTCTCGTTCGACTGTGATCTCAGCCTCAGTCGCGAGGAACTTCAGAGTCTGGAAGACCAGCTTCGCGACAAGCTGAGCCTTGGCACCGGCCCGCTGAGCCTGACTCCCATCCCATACAAAGATGGCGAGGTCGCCTGCTACATCCTGGGCGAACAGAGCTGGCCAGACAACGCGCCGCCAGAGCGCAAGAACCTGTTTGTCGAGCGCATGCAGGGGTTTGGCAAACCCAGCCTGTACGGTGACAACCGCGCCTCGTTTTGCGCCCGCATGACGCAGGAGGGAGCGAGCGTACTGCAGGCCTCGCTGCGCGGCGGCGGCCCCATCGGCATCTCGATCGTCTACACGCTGAAGTTCGACGCGCTGCAGCCGGCATTCCGCTTCAAGGTCGAAGCGCAGTGGGAGCAGATCTACCACTACCTAGAAGAGAAAGTTGGCGTCGATCTGTTCTTCATCAAGAACGAGAGCACGAGCATCGTCGAAGAGCTAGAGCAGCATCAGCTACTGCGCTTTGAAGAAGTGGTCTATGACGCGGCCGCCTCTGGTGATGTGCAGCAGCTTCGCAAGCAGCTACAGCAGTACATCCTAGAGAAGTTCTTCACGCCGGTCCTCTCTGCCGGGGAGCCCAAGTACAACAAGATCGCCGGCACCATCTCGGACATTGCTCGCTCCTTGGTGGTGGTGCCGACGTTTGGCTACTCGCGCAAGGAACTGAGCCAGACCGAGCGGCGCTTCCTCAGCTTTGAAGCCAGCCGGACTAGCGCCATCGAGCGTGTCATCTATCCGCAGGCCAATCTGTTTGCCCTGATTCCGGAAGCCGAGCTTCCTTCGTACACCCAAGAGGTCAACACCGACGCCGATCTGTTCTACCGCCAGCTTGCCGTGCAGTGCGTGCTGGGCGGCTTCGACTTCGGAAAGTCCAAGATCGCCTGGGTTCACCCCTACATCCGCTACGGCGACGCGCCGGAAGAAGGCGCTGACAAGACGCTCGCTGCGATGAGCGACACGCTGAGCTTTAAGACCTGGTTGCAGCCCCGCCACGGCTTCCGCTATCGCAGCGGCTACGAGGTCGAGTTCTTCCCCGCCGATGACAACGATCCGGAAGCCATCTATGGCCAGGCGCTCAAACTTCGGAGTCCGGAATCTAGCGGCACCGATCGCGTCCTTGCCATCAATCCGCGCGAGCTCTTTGACCAGCCAAGCATTGAGTTTGTCCTCAAGCAGGGCTTTCCCAGCGACCGCTATGCCGCCGTCCTCATCAGCCTTAAGTACGAAGACAGCGCGGGCTACGGAGTCGAGCGCAGCTACCGCCTAGGGGGCGCGACACCGTCCTGCACCTTCCGTGTTCGTCGCCCTCCCGGGGTCGAGGGAGTCTGTCGCTTCCGTCTGCAGTATTACCCGACGGCCGGCGCCCCCATCACCACCGACTGGCAGATCGCGACCGAGTCGATCGTAGTCATCGATGATCCCTTCCCGCAGAACTTCCTGGTTCGCGTCTATGTCGCTGAGCCCAAGGAAGAGCTGGGCTGGGCCGACATCTCGCTGCGCTACGAAGATCCGCACCTGCCGGGCAGCTATCAGGAAGGTCGGATGTTCTTTGACCAGGATCTGAAGCCGCAGGTCTGGAAGGTCAGTGCGCCCGATCCGCGGGCCCGGCGCTATCAGTACCGCTTCACCTTGTTCCTCAAGGACAGCTCGCAGGTCGAGACTCCGGACTGGATCGATGCCGATGCCCCGACCCTGACCATCGGACGTCGTGTCCCGATGCAGCGGACGGTCGCGGTGTGCGTCGATAGCCACAGCTTCGACAGCGAGGGGCTGCGCGACATCACCGTGACCTTATGGCCGGAGGGCAAGCCGGAAAACCGGACTGAGCTCGTCTTCTTGCCAGGGAGTCACGGCGAGCCCAGCGAGCAGAAAAAGGAATTCACCTACCGGGCGGGCAACGCAGCACAGGTGGGCTACGCCTACGAGATCTTCTACCGCTACAAGAATGGCCGCACCGCCAGCATAAACCGGACCTCCGCCACGGCAGAGCTGACGCTGAAGGTGCCGAGCAAGGCTTCTTAACTGCGGCCAGGAATGGAAGGACCCCATGCTCTACCTTGAAAGCCCGATCTTCTTTATCAACTCGCTGCAGATCCATCGCGACTTTCAGAACCCGAACCAGTTCTATTACTTCCCGGCCGCGCCGCGCATCCACCGCGACCGCGTCACCGGCAAGCCGGCGTTCCAGCTTCTTAAGTACGCGCGCGATGTCACCGACAATCCGCGTCTGCCTCCGGATAGCAAGGAAGAGGTCGGTGGCGGCTTCCTGACCATGACCGTCGACATCGGAGTCGATGACGAGGTGCTCAAGGACACCGCCAACAAGCTCTCGGCCTATGCCTCGGGCGAGGTCAGTCTGGCGCCGGTTCCCTTTCACACCGGTGCTGTGCGCCTGGTCGCGCTGGGGGCCGAAGGTGGACCTCCCGGCCAGACGCCGCAGCAGCCGACCAATGTCTTTGTCGAAAAGATCTTCGGCAGCACCAAGCCTTCGCTGTATGGCGATAACCTGGCGCTGTTTGGCATTCACTTGTCGCAGGAGGGGGCGACGCTGCTCGAAGACTCGTTCCGTCACGGCGGCGGACTGATCGGCGTGGTCTACGACCTGACCTATACCGGCATCCGGCCGGCCATCGAGGTCAAGGCCGAGGTGGACTACGCCCGCGTCTACGATCGCTTGGATGCGCAGATTGGCTTCCAGTACGCCATGATCGGCGCCGAGCTTGATCTGACGCTGGAGTTCCTCAAAGAGCAGGGCGCGATCCAGATCGAGATTACCCAGTACGATCCCGAGACCACGGGGGAGAGTCCGCTGCGCAAGGAGGCGATGGAGCTGATCAAAAACGAGATCATCGGCAAGTTCCTAAAGCCTTCGCTGCAGGTTCCGACTTCCGCGACGCGCTCCTCCGGAATGCTGGATCAGGTGGTCAAGCTGTCGCGCGATCTGTCGCAGCCTCCGCCCAGTCAGCCGAGCAATTCCGGCGGGACCGCCACGAACAACAGCAACAACAACACGCCCGCCCCGGTGAGCGAGGGCGAGCGCGGACCGCGCAGCATGGAAGGGCGCGGCGCCGACAGCAGCAACGGACGCGGCGGCAGCGGAGGCGGGCCCGGACAAAAAGGCGGCGCCGGCTTTGCGCTGAGCTTCTCGCTGAAGTTTGTGCATCAGGAAGAGCGGAAGAAAGCGACGCTCGATTTCCGCGTCAACCAAGCGGTCAATCGCACCGCCGCGCCGCAGGGCTCGCTGATGCTGCTGACCGAGCAGCTTAAGGACATGCCGACCGACGATCTGATCCGCGAAGTGAACCTGGACGACCCCTTCTTCCATGAGCTACGCGCCCACATCGGGGTCACCGGCAATTGGGAAGAGCTAGGCATCGACAAGGTGGTGGTCAACGCCACCTATCAGCCGGATCCGCAGGGTCCGATCGTGCATACCGATGGCTGGACGTTCAGCTCGCCGAGCGATCCGGCGAAGCCGTTTAACGTCCTCCTCGACAAGAACCGACCGACCCGGCGCTATGCCTATACGACGCAGGTATTCCTCAAAGACCTGCCGCATATCGAGAGCAAAGACCGCGTCCTCGTAAAAAAGGAATTCACCGAGCAGCGCGAGCTAGTCATTCAGCCGGCCAACGAATTCCGCCCGCTGATCATCGATGTCGAAGCGGGGGCCATCGACTGGAGCAAGACGCGCCAGGTCGATGCGCTGCTGAAGTACAGCGACCCCGACAATCACTTTCATGCCGAGCAGCTATTTACGTTTCGCCAGGACAAGCTGGCGCCGCAGAAGTGGGTCATCTACCCCAAGAACCCCGACCTGCGCGGCTATGAAGTCAACCTGACCTACAGCCTCAATGATGCGAACAGCACGGTGTTCCGGCTGGCGCCGACACGCAGCACGGAAGAGGCGCTGGTGGTGCCCGGTCCCTTCCGCGGCGAGCCGTGGCGCATCCAGCTGATTCCGGCAGTAGACCCCGAAGAAGTGCGCGAGATCTCGGCGGAGATCCTCTATGAAAAAGGAGGCTATCGCTTCCATCGTCAGGAAGACTTCACGGCCGATGACTACAAGCCGCGCTGGGTCACGATTCCGGTTCCCGATCCTGATCCCAAGAACGACACCTATTCCGTCCGCTGGTCTCTGACCAAACCGGACTATGAAGTGCAGGAGTGCCCCTGGCGCTCGCTGCAGGCCAGCAAGTGTCCGCTCTCGGATGGCGTACACGCGGTCGAGACCGTGAAGCTGGTCTTCACCCGCACCGTCGAGCAAGCCGGACTGAGCAGCCTGGTGGTGACGCTGGAGTCCCTGAGTCCGGAAGGCGAGGTGATTGACAGCGACAGCCTGGTCTTGCGCGGCTCGGCGGCCGAGGCTTCGACTCAGCTCTTGATCCTGCAGGGCACGCCGCTGCTCTATCGCTACCGGCTGAAGAAAGTCAGCGGGGCCAGTTCCCAAGTCGATGAATCCAATAGCAACAAAGAGAGGCGGCTGGTCGTCGACCTCTGAGCGATCACCGGGGAGAGAGAGCCATGCGCAAAGTACTTCTGCGACCGACTCACTTTACGTTTCACCAGGAAGGCCTTCCGCCCCGCTTCCGCGTCCAGTGTGACGAGGCCAGCCCCGCTGTCCGCATCGAGTTCGCGACGCGACCGCAGCTCTTTACGGCCGAGCAGGCGGCGCAGCGCACGCCGGACAACTACTTCAATAGTGCGGTGGGTGGCGACGGGGTTGCGGCGCAGTCGCTGCAGCTAAGTCAGGGCAAGCTGACCTATGAGATGCCGAATCCGATCTGGAATCGGCTCAAGGCCAATCCACATATCTTCTATCGCGTCTCGGCAACCCGTGCGACACCTCCGGACTGGGATGCCGCTGACCCGCAGACTATCCGCTCGGTCTCGGACGGGTATGCAGCGCAGGGGCGGTCGCACTACTTCGGGGTGCCACACGATCGGCTCAGCGATCCCTGGACCTTTCCCGATCAGGGGGTGCTGGCGCAGGTTCCGGAATACTATCAGTCCAAGCTGCGCCTGCTGACGCGCTATCCCGAGAGCAGCGAGGCCGCGTACCTGCTGCGCCGACTCGGCGGGCACGAAAACTACACCGCGCTGCCACCGGAGCAGCGGACCAAGGCGCTGCTGGTGTTTGCCGCGACCGACATTCCTGCCCGGCGGGCCATGCTGCAGCTTTTGGGACGCAGCATCGCTCCGACCGCGGCGGGCGCGATGGCCACGCCGGCCGTGCGAGGGACGGACTTCGGCGCCGGACGTAACACCCTGCTTGATAACCTGGCTCTGCTGGTGGCGATCGATCCGCACATCGATATTCCCGATGGCATGGACATCTTGGTGGCGGAAGCGATTGAAGAAGTCGCCGACCCGTCCTTTGAAATCAATCAGGGGCGCAAGGGAACCTGTGTTCCGACCTCGGTGTCTTGGCTGATGGCGACCTTTTCACCCGCGGAGTATGTCCGCCTGCTCTTGGGACTGCTGGCCGAAGGCGGTCGCGCGACCTTGGCCAACGGGGATCAGGCGACGGTGCCGGCCGATGCCTATTCCTATGACGCGGCAGAGCAAGCGGCGAACGTTCCGGCCTTCCTACGCCGAAGCTGGTCCGAGCGCCTGTTTCAGTCGAGCATGATGAGCTACTCGCGACCCGGGATGAGCTACGCCAACATCCAGGACGTCTTTTCCGACAAGCGGGGCGGACTGACGATGGAGGAGCTACGGCGCATGCTGCGCGGTCTGCGCAACCGCACCTTCCAGACTCTGACTGGCAGCGGGGCGGATCTGGTCAGCAACATCGGAACCCGGCTGCAGCAGCCCAGCCTGCCGATCCTGACGCAGATGGTGTGGGGGGCGGCGCCGAACCTGGGATCGCATGAAGTGGTCAGCCTGCGGGCGGATACCAGCGATGTGACCTTCCGCAACCCCTGGGGGGGAATGGACTATCGCGTCGGGCAGGCGCTGGGCGGACCGCCCCGGCGCTGCACCAATCCATCGCAAGCGGAAGAGGCGATGAGTCGCACCGATCTCGCCGCGGTCATTCAGTCCCTAACTGTAGAAGCCTAGGAGTTCCTATGTCTCCCGAGCCGATCCTTGTCTATGCGGATGGCCTGGCCGTCGATCCGCGGGCCTTGCTGCTGGCGCGGGCTACGCTGGATCCGCGTCGTGCTCTGGCCGAGCGCGGGACCCCACTGCAGGCCCACCCGGCCGCCCTGCGCTGTCCGATCTCGGACTTGGGAACCCTAAGTCTGGACGAGGTCTATCGCGATAGCGTCGTACCGAACCGCGGCTATCGCTTGCCGCGATATCAGACTGGAGTGACCGGCTCGGACGTTCCGCCGTCCCCCCGCTATGAGGTCAAGCTGGAGCTCACACCGGAGGGTGAAGCGGTAGGATGCCTGCGCGTGCGTCTGCTAGGCAGCCTGCCGCCGCCGATCCCGCTCGCCACGCCGGAGATGGACTGGGTGTTCGGCCTGCCC
>DAORCZ010000237.1:0-9738 GCA_035345735.1 Pseudomonadota bacterium
GAAATCGCGTTCTTATGGGTTCCTAGGAAACGTCTGGGAAAAAAGAGGAAGCAGCGTTGACTACAGCTTCTCACCGATGGACAGCGCAGCTGCGCTCGACGGGGTAGTCGCCTGGTTGCTTGCCCTGGCTGAAGTGTCGCAGGCGCTCGCGGAGCGCGGGGACATCGATCTCGCGGGTGCGGGTCGCGTTCGCGGCCTTTCCTCCGTCGTCGGCGACGTGCAATCGCGTGCCATCGGTGTCGAGGTCGCGGGCACGCAAACCCCAGACCTCGCGCGATCGTGTGCCCTGGAGCATCTGGACAATCAAGCATCCAGCGCGCGACTCGCCCGTCCGGGCGGCGCGAAACAGCTCAGCGTAGAGCTTGCGCGCTTCGTCGAGCCGGGGCTGTACCTTGCCGCGGCGCGGCTCGCCGATTTCGATCCCGGTCAGCCTCGCGATCGACATACCGCTACTGGCTCCGCGATGGTCCATTTCTACGAACTGCGTGTTGGGGTTTCCCCCAGCGCTTTGGCCAGGAGTGCATCCCCATCAGGCAGCGCGCGGTAGCGGCTCTCGAGCTCAGCCATCGACTGTGTCAGCTGCGCGCGCAGGCGGTTGCCAAAAAGCAGCTCGGCCAGCGTGTCCCGCACCCGCTCGTCGTCGGTCAGCTCAACTGTTGCTAGACCCCGGTAGAGCGGATTGCCATGCACCACACCGCGCAGGAATGCGGACAGCCCGACCGGCCAGACACAAAAGGGGCGCAGCGGCAACACCGTCGCGATCCAGTCACGCATCTGCGGCACGAGCGGCCACGACACTGACGCCGCCACCTGCTCGATGGAGCAGCCTGCGGCCGTGCTCTGGAGGAGCAGGACCGGCAGTCGTTGCACCAGCGCATCGGCGAGCAGCGTCGAGGCAGCATTGGCCGACAGCAGCACGTCGGCGATGGCGAGCAGCCGCTGCATCCGGGCCGGCGGCAGCTGCCCAACGAAGCGGTAGCGCGGCCCCAGGCTGGCGGCCAAGTCACCCCATGGCGCAGGTGCCGCATGAAGGAGGACGACATTCGGCCAGGCTTTCAGCCACGCAGCGACGCGCGAACGGAGGCCGAAGGCGATTGCGCGGGTCCCTGGGGCGGGGGGAAACAGATCAGGATCCTGCCAGGTGGACGTGGCAAACAGGACCACGCGGGTCTCCGCGGCAAGACCCAGATCACTGCGCGTCGGCGCCGCCGATGTGGAGACGGGCGGAGCCTCGGGCAGAGCGGCGTACGAAGTGGCCCGATCGGGCGCGCCGAGGGGCGCCGGGCAGACCCGGGGAAGTGCGCGTGCTTCTTGGGGCACGGGCACGAGAACGCTGCCTAAGTCCCAGGAGTCTCCTGCGGCATCGAGATCCCAGAGATCGAGCGCGGCGACCCGGGCCGCGCGGCCGATAAGCTGCGACCATGTGCAGCCGCAGGCCTGGCTATTAAGCAGCGTGGCCATCGCATCGACCAGAATCAGCTGCCGTGGCTGAAAGCGCGCATGCACATCGGCAAGGACGCGGGGGAGAGAGGCCCCGACGGGGAACAGGCGGTAGGGCACCTGGGCGTTGTAAAAGAGCGCGCTCAGGGACGACGGGGCGACGAACAATACATCGCCGGTGCGAGCGTGGCGCTGCTGGGCCAGCGCCAGCCCGGCGCGAGCTTCTCCCCAAGTCGCAGGGGCGAGGGCCAGAAAGAGAGTTGGGGCTGCAGGCAGCTCACCATCGGGAGTGTGCATCGCGGCGCCCGGTGATCGTACACAGGCCGGCGGCGGGCGGACAAGCCATTCCCCTCGGCCTGCCCGCGCTTCTTGGCCACCGCGCTAGCGCCCAGCGAACTGATTGACCCGCAAGAGCGCGCCGCGTAACCTGTCCAGACAAGACCCATGAATCGGCTCATTACCTCGCTGTTGGGATTCGTGGCCTTGGAGGTCATCCTGTACTTCGTCCTGCCTCCAGCGCAGCGCGCAGGCGTGATGGTGGTTGCGGCCGTCATCGCACTCGTCGCTGCAGGAGGTGGCGCCCTGATGGTGATGCGCAAGGATTCCTGACGGGCGAAAGCTGGGCAGTCGGCGACGGCACTGTCCTTTGGAGATGCTATGAACCGTGTGCTGCTCTATCTGTTAGGTTTGCTGGCTCTTGAGGTAGCGCTTTACTTTGTCATTCCTCCCCCAAGACGACGCGGAGTCATGATCATCACCGCGATCATCGCCGCGATCGCCGCGGGTGGCGGGGCGGCGGTGGTGATGATGGGCCAGTGATATGAACGGCTGGTCCCGTCGGTTTCTCGCCGACTCCATCGTCCTTTATCCGCCGGGGGGCAGGGAGCAAGGGGCGGTGCGCATCACCGAGCGCATCCGTCCGCTGCGACCCGTTCAGCAGATTCTCCGCGAGGTGATCTCGCGCTTCGAGGATCCCTGGCAGGTCGAGCACATAGGGGAGGTTCGTCCCCTGATTACGCTCGAAGGGGAGCACGCGGCGCTGGTCAAGATCGACATGCGAGCGCAGGCCGTCCAAGCGGTGGTGATGCTGGGCGTCGTCTTTGGAGACGACTTCTACGCGACAGTAGAAGCCATGTCCTTCTCGGCCGAGCAGCACGGGCAGTTCCAGCACTACACCGAGCATCTGACCCGCCACTTTCACCTTGGGCTGGGCATGCTACGTCGTCGGCGTTACCTGTACACGCCGCCGCCAGGCTGGCAGGCCTTGGCTCGCACGCACTCGGTCACTTGGTACCCGCCTGACTATCCGCGGCTGCGCGCCTTGATCCGGGTGTTTGACGCCAAGCCGGCGGATACCTCGCAGCCGATGCTGCAGGATCGTCGCCTGGTTGAGGACCTGGCCCTGGGAATGGGGATGCGCTCGGATGCGCCGCCGGCTCCGGTGTCCTCAGATTACGGGCTGAATGGCTTGCTCACGGTGACCACTGGGCAGTACGAGGGCGGACCGACCACGATCTACGCGCAGGTGGCCCTAGTCGATACGCGCTTTAGCTATCTCCTGCGGCTCGAGAGCAGCGTTGCGGACATCGTGACGTCTCGTGAGATCTTCGCGCAGCTCATCAAGACGGTCTTCCCGGTGCCGCTTGCCACGACGGAGTCCGAAGGGGCGCTCGTCCAGTGGGCTGACTGAGCGCCCCCCGCGTACTGCGCTTGCTGCGGGGTAGGCCCCGGGGTCAGTACTCGAAGACCAGGACATGGCGGATTCCCAAACAAACACGTCCTCGATGCATCCCTTCCTGCGCCTGTACCCGGGGATGGTCTCGGCGGAGGTCTGCGCCGAAGTCATCCGAACCTTTGAGGGCGATGCGCGCAAGGGAGCCGGCCGTGCTGGCGGCGCGCAAGCCGGAGTGAAGCGCAGTACCGATCTGATCATTAACGGCTTGCCAGAGTGGCAGGGGCTGCGGGCGCAGCTGGACGCCGGCGTGATCACCTCGCTGCGCCGGTATCGCGACGAGGTGCCCAACTTTGGCCTCGTGCACCAGCGCATCCGGGACACCGGCTACCAAATTCAGCGCTACCTCCCCGGGGGGGATGGCTTTGACTGGCATGCCGATTCTGCCAGTGCCGACTCTTGCTCACGCTTCCTGGCGATGATCCTGTACTTGAACACTGTCGAGGCGGGTGGCCACACCGAGTTTCGGCACCAAGCCCTCGCCATCGCCCCCTGCGTCGGCTCGATCCTGTGGTTCCCTCCCGGCTTCGAGTACCTGCACCGCGGCACCGCCCCGATCTCCGGCCCGAAGTACGTCGTGACTACCTTCCTCTGCTACTGAGGCGCCGGCGCGCCGCCCCCAGCAGATCACCACGTCGTCACTCTTGCTGAGCCGGGTGCGCTCGATGGGATCAAGGCCCGCCTCGCGCAGGAAGGCTTGCAAGCGCTGGGGGGAGTGGCAGCGTCCCTCGTCCGAAAAGAGAGCCAAGCCCAGCTGAAAAAGGACGCCTCCCGGCGGCGAAGCTTGGTCTTCTTCCAGGCGGACCTCCTTGACGAAGAGTCGTCCTCCCGGGGCCAATGCGGCCGCCACACGACGGACGATCAGCGCCGCATCCGCCTCGTCGTGGAAGTGCAGGACGTTGGCCAAGAGCGCCGTGGCCTGTCCTGGGGGCAGTGGGACCTCGCGCAGGTCCCCGGGCAGCAACGTCATCTGCGCCGCCAGCGCGCCCAGCGCCTGCCGCGCACCGCTCAGGATTTCCGGCCGATCGACCAGGGTCGCTGCCGTGATCACGCCCGCCTCAAGCAGTCGTCGTGAGACCTCGCCATGCCCGCAACCAGCGTCGAGGAAGGGAGCGGCCAAACCCTGCTGACGCAAGAGGTCCGCGAGCTCGGCGGGGCCGGCGGTGGGGCCAAACAGGTCCGGCGCCGCCAGATACTCGGCATCCAGCCGCAGAGCAAACGAATCGGACGCACAGACTGGCTGATCGCGGCGGAGCACTGTCGCGATGAGGCGCGACCCCGGCGGCGGGCTTGGCGTGGGCGCAGTCGGCGCGGGGGAAGCGGACCCGGTATGGCTGGGGTGTAAAGCGCTATCGGGGGACTCAGCGAAGCTGCGATAGGAGGGATCGGCGATCTCTCCGCCGCGGACGAGCATGCCCTCTTGGCATAAGACCTGAAGAAGCGCGCGCAGGCGTCGCGGGGCAGCGCCGATCGTCGGGGCGAGCTCGCTGAGCCGCCGTCCGCTGCGCAGGGCCGCGGGAATCCCCAGGATCTGCGCGGCACCCAGCGCGGCCTGACGCAGACGCTCTCCAGGGTCAGCCATCCATTTCAGCTTAGCAAATCAGTCTTGGTCGACGGGCGCCGTTGGCATACGATGAACTCAGCCATGAAGCTGAACCTGACGCTGCCCTCTCACTGGTCGCTTCAGACCGTTGGAGCCGAGCTCTTGGCGTTGTGCCCGGGGGCGGATGGGAAACCCGAGCTGGTGATGTCCTACGGACCGCTCGTGCCGATACCGGACTTTGAGCAAGCGTGGGTGGATGCGACGATGGGCGCGGCCCTGCCGCGAGGCGCGCGCCTGGATCTGCAGTCCTCGACGATCGTAAAAGCCGAGGTGGGCTGGCCGATTCGGCTGGTGGAGGGACAGGTGGTTTCGGCTGAGGGGGGGGTGCTGGAGCGGCGCCTGGGGGCCTTCTTCCGCTTCTTCGAGTACGCCGGTGCAGCCTTGGTGCGCGGGTCGGTGTCCCGCTTCGATGCCCACCGCGACGATCTGCTGCGAGCCCTCGCCAGCGCGCGACCAGACTTTCGCGACGAGCGCGTCGTGCACCTGGGGCAGCTGTTTGAGGACCCTGAGCGCAACTAGGGCTGGGCGAGCGGTGTCGGGGCGAAGGGGCGATCGCGCAGGAAGCGCAGCAAATCCACGGACTTGACGCGGTACCGATCGAAGCCGCGTAGCCACTCGTCCCGCACGACGGCAGGAACGCCCACCGCTGCCAAGCGATCCAGCGCAAAGCGGAGCGTCCGATCCCCAAACCACAGGGCGGTCAGCTCCTCCAAGATCTGGGCGCAGTCGGCGGTCGTCAGCGCACCGCTGCGCTCCAGATCCTGCAGGCCCACACGCAGGTGGCAGAGCGGCTCGCTTAGCTCCCGATACGGCGGCGCGGGCTCATGCAGGAGCGCCACCTCATCATCGGTGAAGTCACCAGGGCCGCAGAACTGGGTGAAGACCTCGCCGTAGCCGCGCATGCCCAGGCTCGCAAGCTCGCGGGCGCGGATCGCCCCCATGGACGACAGCCCCCACACCTGCCAGCCAGCCTCCAATGCCCGCCGCAGCTCGGCGTGGCCCACGGCCAGCGTACCGAGGTGGAACGTGCCATCGACGAGGGCCAGGGTACCCGGGCGACCAGGACGCTGACGCACCACACGCTCGACCGCCCCGCGGATCGCCGGGGGCAGAACCGTAACCTGGCGCAGGTCTAGTGGGCCCATGGCCCGGGCCCTATACAGCGTCGGTCCTGCGAAGAGCAGCAGCATGTTCTTGGTGCCTTTTTAGCCGTGCTCCCACGCGCTGCACGGAGGACAGACCACACTCAAGGCCCGGGACGAGAATGCGGCACACCTGCAGCGGCGAGTCCGGGGCGGTGTGCGCGACCCGCAGCACGCGACGCAGCCCCTGCGCCGCCAGACGCTCGATCAGCACCGCCGTGGCATCGGCGATGGAATCGGCGCGCGTGTTCAGGTCCGGGACCTCGGCGAAGTCGATCGTTCGGCAGGGGGCCGAAAGCCACTCGCCGAGCTGGCGCATCCAGGTGCGGCGCTCGTCATCGGAGATGCTGCCCGGGCGCTGGTGATAGCGATGGAAGGCCAGGTCGTCGCGCCCACCGTGGATGTCGGTGAGTCGTGACTGAATGGCCTCGGTCAGCGCGCGCGTCGCCGAGACCCTGGCCAAGACGTGGCAGGCCTCGCCACGATGGAGGGCGAAGTCCACATCGGGCTCGATCAGGATCGCCGAAAAGAACGGCAGTCCAAAGACGTTCTCCGCGTAGCGCAGGTAGATCTGGAAACCCAAGGCGGTGATCCGCGCGCAGAGTTCCAAAAGGGGCGTCGGCAGGCTGGAGAGTCGTACGTTCGCACTGTGCTCGCCGAGCGGCCCGGAGAACGCGGCAATGTCCCGCTCGATGACCTCGGACAGGCCATGCAGCGTCGCTTCCTCCAGGGTGTTGCCCGAGCAGATGCCATTGGAATCAGAGCCGTAGAGGCCACCGCCGTGGCGCGCCAAGAGCGGGAACAGGGCGCGCTCGGCTGGAACCAGCAGCCTGGCCCCAGTGCTGATCTCTTCCGCCGCGACGCAGGGCAAGGGGCGTGCGGGATCCAAGGGCAGCAGGGGGATGAGCTCTTCCACCTGCTCGCCGTTTAGAAGCTCGGCGACGCGGGCTTCGCGCACGGCCGCAGCGCTGCGTCCGGGCTCGGCGTAGGCCAGCTCGATGGCCTCCATATAGGCGCCGATGCGAGCCTCGTCGGGGGTGAGGCCCTTCCCAGCGCTGACGCACAGCGAGCCCGGAAGGGCGCTGGGGCGCACGGCGGCGAATACCGGAACGCCAATGCGATCGAGTCGCGTGGTGTCAGTGACTCGCGTGACGCCCACGGTGGGACCGATGCGCTCAGCCAGCGCGAGGGTCTCCGAAATGGGGCGCACGCGCAGACTTGATCCGTAGCGAAGGCAGCTCATCCCGCGCTGACCCGCGCAGGGGGTGCCTCAGCCATCGGTCGGCTCGGCGGTCCACTGCGGTGCCGGGATCGGCACGATGCTGTCCACGAGGGTGTTGAAGATCTCCTCCGCGGCGCTCGCTCGTGCCGGAGCCGCCTGCAGGCGGGCGGCATACTCGAAGCGGTCGTCGCGCAGAATTGCCTCGCAGACGACGAGCTCGACCCCATCTGGAAAGGCCCCCAGGATGCGTGTCCGCGTGCCGCAAAGCCCGCGACGGGTCAGCAGGCTGACTGGCTCGCTCTCCGATCCTTGCCCGGCGAGTTGCGTCGAAAAGTGCGACAGCGCGCGCCCGTCCAGCACATCGTGAAGCAAGCTCGGCGCGTTGGCTCGCAGCGGCCGCGCCGGGAACACCGTGATGCCCGCCATGTGGTTCGGGTAGTCGAGCGGATGCCAGTGCGCATTCTGGGCCCACTTCCGCCCCATCCAGCCGGCTGGTGGCGTGTACTCGAATCGGCGCAGGCGCAGCTCGCCGAGGCCGAGGGATGCCTGCGAGGTCAGCTCGCGGACGGCTTGGCGAAAGTCCGCGAACAGCTCTGGGTGGCTGGTGCCGCCATCGATCTTTGTATAGAAGTCATCGCCGTACACGGCGCCGATGCAGCGCAAAAATGGCCGTCCGGAGGCGATCCCCTCGACGGTACACACCGCGGCGTGTTCGCCCTCAAGGGTCGTCAGACGATCGATGGGGCCGATGCGTAGCGCCTCGGCTGGCAGGTTGCTAAACCCCTGCCGCACCAGGGCATGCAGCGGGACCAAAGGTGCCTGTCGCGGAATCACGGCGATGGCGCCGCCAGCGCGTCCCTGCGGCGGGGTGAGGGCCAGGCCCCATGCGGTGTGCTGCGCAGACCAGTCCTTGAAGAGCACGGCGCGATTATAGTACGCTCCGATAGGGTGTTGCCAGTGCTGCCGATCGAGCCGCTGCGGTACAGCTCCAGCCTGCGCGAGATCCCGATTGCAGAGACCCTGCGGCGTGCGCGGAGGGTGGCTGCAGATCTCGGCGTGTCCCGCCTAACTGAGGTCACGTATCTGGATCGTGTCGGCGTGCCGGTGTTCGTGGCCATTCGTCCGGATGCGCAGCCCGGATCGCTGTGCGTGAGCGCCGGCAAAGGTCTGCTGCCCGAGGAGGCACAGGTCGGTGCGCTGATGGAATGCATCGAGCTCGCCTGGGCCGAGCATGGACGCGCTGCCCTGCCCACGCGCTGGGTTCGCACGCGCGACCTGCTGAACGGAGCCGTGCGCGCCTTCCCCGCGCCCGGCGAGCCTGTCCCCGGTTTTCTGGCCCTAGCGCCGCATCGCGGGCAGCACATCGACACCGGTGCCGAGGTGCTGGCCGTCTCGGCTTCCGACCTGCGCAGTGGAGAGGTGCTGCCGGTCCCGGCCGAGACCATCTTCCATCCGCTGCCAGCGACGTGTGGCGGCGCCCGCTATTACGGCACGGGGACCAATGGCTTGGCATCCGGCAATACGGAAGACGAGGCAACGCTCCACGCTCTCTCAGAGGTGATTGAGCGCGATATCACCTCGTTCCACCTGGTTCGCGATGGCGGTATTCGGGTGGCTGCGGAGACTCTGCCGCCGCGCATTGCGACCCTCTACGGTGCTCTGTTGGAGCACGGCTTCGACCTTGTTGTGCGGTACCTGCCGAACGCGTTCGGCCTGCCCTGCTTTACCGCCGTCCTGTTCGACCGCTTCCAGCCCGAGCTGACGCTGCGCGGCGACGGTTGCCATCCGAACCGGGAGATTGCCCTGGTGCGCGCGGTCACCGAGACCATTCAGTGCCGGCTCAGCCTGATACACGGCGGGCGCGACGACCTAGTGAACGTGTACGCGCCGTTTTTGGCGCGAAGTGCTGCTGAGAAGCAAGCAATCTACGAGCGCGAGCTGCAGCGGCTGATGACGCCGGACTGCACTTCCTATGCGGCGCTACCGGATCCGGCCCCGCAGCTCACGTCCATTGTCGCAGGTATCGACATCCTGACCTCGGCGCTCGCCAGCGTGGGCTTGGAGCGTGTTCTTAAGGTTCGCTACACGCCATCCGACTATCCGGTCGTGGTCTTGCGCATCCTGGTGCCGGGGCTCGAATGCCACTCGCGCGACAACGCCCGAGTAGGTCCGCGTCTACGCCGATTTCGGAGCAGCCTGCATGCGTGAGGCGGATGCCAAGACCCTCCTCTTCGCCGGCCCCACGCTGTCGCGGGCGCAGAAGATCGATCCCGATCTGTCACTGGCTGGCATCACGCTGCTGCCCCCGGTGACGCGGGGTGACCTCTTCGCCATGGACGTCCACCCGACCGGTGTCTGTGTCTTGGTCGATGGGCTCTTTCACCAGTCGCTGGCCGTCGGCCATGCCGAGGTACGGCGTCTGCTCCGCGCGGGCTGGCAGGTGTGGGGCCTGTCTTCGATGGGAGCGATTCGGGCGCGGGAGATGTGTCATCTGGGAGTCCGCGGCTTCGGCCGCGTCTTCGAGCGTTTTTGCCAGACTGGAGTCGATTTTCGCGACGACGAAGTGGCCTTGCTGCACGACAGCGCGCCCTCGTATCGC
>DAORCZ010000238.1:0-9734 GCA_035345735.1 Pseudomonadota bacterium
TAGGAGACGAGGCGCTGCACTTCGGCCTTCTGGGCTCGGCCGTTGCCGGCGACGGTGCGCTTGACGGTGGCGGGGGGATATTCAGCCAGGGGCAGGCCGGCTTCGGCGACCACCAGCATGATGACACCGCGGGCGTGACCCAGACGCAGCGCGGACTGGGCGTTGACGCCGTGATACAGGGTCTCTAGCGACACCTCGTGCGGCGTGAACTCGCGGATGACTTCGCGCAGATCGGCGGCGAGGGCGACGAGGCGGTGAGAGAGGCTGTGGCGCGGGTTGAGCTCCAGGACGCCGCACTCGATGTAGCGCGGACGGAGGAAGGCGCCGCGGCCGTTGACCTCGATGACGCCGTAGCCGCAGTGGATGGTGCCGGGATCGATGCCGAGTATGCGCAGCGGCGGGGTGGCGCGTCCGGGGTCGCGGCGAGGGCTCTTTTGCGGGCTGCTGATCATCGCGTAGCGGGGGACTTGGCGGGGGGCTTAGCCGGGCCGTGGGCGGGCAGGCTGGCGTCGGCAGGCGGCAGGCCAGTGGTCGCGCCGAGTGCGGTGCAGGCCAGGGCGCCCAGATGGCAGGCATGGCTGACGGCGGCCTTGATCTGCGCGGCCTTGAGGCCCGCGAGTCGTTTTCGCAGATCGTCGCTGGAAGCGGGATCTTCGGGGTCGCGGACGGCCACTTCGGCCAGCAAGCGGGCGACGAGCCCGGCTGAAAAGGCGTCGCCGGCGCCGGTGGGATCGACGACGCGCACGGACTCGGCGGCGAAGTGGATGCCGCCGGCTGGGCTGTCGACGTAGCAGCCGCTCTCGCCGAGGGTCACGGCGACGACGGTAGCGCCGGCGCGGCGGGCCTTGGCAGCGCCCTCTTCGACGTCTTCGGTGCCAAACAGCAGCGGGAGCTCTTCGGGCACGAGCTTGACGATGTCGCAGTCGGCGAGCAGGCGGCGGAGGAGCGGCGGGGCGTCTTTGATCTCGGGCCACAGGTGCGGCCGCAGGTTGACATCGCACGAGACCAAGTGGGCTGCGCGCTGGGCGCCCTTGCCGGTGGCTAGCTCTAGCGCACGCAGCGTGGCGGCGCGGCTGGGTTCGCGCGACAGCGTCGACGATCCGAAGTGAAACAGGCGACCGCGGCGCAGATAGGGGGCGCGCTCATCGATCTGACCAGGCGCCATCAGCATGTCGGCCGAGGGATGGCGATAGAACAGAAACGAGCGTCCCGCGCCCGCCATTGCCGAGCCGGTCAGCGACACGAAGGTGATGCCGGTGCGGGCGCTCGCGTGCTGAAACAGGCCATCGGTGGCGATGCCCTCTTCGGCCAGCTGAGCCTGCACGAAGCGGCCAAAGGCGTCACCCCCGACCTGGGTACAGAGCGCAGTCTTTACGCCCTGTCGGGCCAGGCCGACGGCAAAGTTGGCTGGGGCGCCGCCGAGAAAGCGGCTAAAGCCGGTGACTTCTTCGAGCGGTCGACCGAGCTCGGTCGGCACGGGAAAGAAATCGACCAAGGCCTCGCCGAACACCACCGCGTCGACCGGCAGAGGCGGCGCGAGAGGCCCAGGCGGGCGATTGCGGGGAGGGGTGCCAGGCGTCGCCACGCCCCCAAGGTATCGCAGCCGGAAGCCTCAAAGCGAGCGGAAAGCGCGACCTCGGGGACCCCGCTTCGGCGAAGTCTGCCGTCGCTGAGGTGGGGTTTGCGGGGGTGGTTAGGGGGAAATTCGGATGGGGCGACGAGGGGGTAGAAGAATCTACGTGGGTAAGGCCTGGGCCAACCCGCGCCTAGTCGCGGGCCTTGAGGAAGGAAAGCAGCTTGTCCCAGGCGGCGGGGGTGACGCCGACTTCGAGGTGGCCGAGGGCAATGGCCTCTTGCTTGGCGCTGGTGGCGCGCTTGCTGGCGCTCCAGCCCTGGGTCAGCTGGGTCAGGGCGGCGATGCTCTCTTTGAAGAGGACGCCGTCGCTGTTCGGGGTGCAGCTGGGGCAGGACAGGCCGTCGGTCTCGTACGCCGTGCCGGGGGCGCCGAGCGCGCTGCCGTAAAGGACGTAAAGCGCCCCGAGTCGAGAGTCGAGGCCGCGGGCGGCGAGGCGGGTGATGAAGTGGCCACCCATCTCTTCGGCGGCGGCGATGCCGAGGCCGGACATCAGCTGATACTTGCTGTAGAAGCCAGACCCGGGCTCGGCGTTGCGGGCGGTGTAGTAGGTGTGCCAGGCGATGCAGGGCGAGGCCGCGGGGGCAAAGGCGGTCTTGCGGCAGGCGGTGCGATCGGGATCGTCGAGGTAGCCGCCGCCGAGGAACGTCAGCTTCGGGCGCAGCCAGGGGTAGTAGCGGTTCTCGTCGGGATCGAGGTCCTTCCAGTCGCTGCTGTCGCGGCGCGGCACGGGATAGACACCGCGCAGATCGTAGGCGGCCTGCAGCTGGCCAAGGTAGGCGTTCACGTAGCGACCGCTGTCGTTGAGGCTGCCGAAGAGGCTGATGTTGTACTCGTCGAACTCGTAGCTGCTGGCCGAGACGCCTTCGCCGACGTTGAGGCTCTTGAGCGAGGAGGCGGCGACGGGCTTGCCGCTGCTGTCGAGACCGGTGAGGTTCGACAGATAAATGCGGGTGAAGAAGTCGGGCCAGGTGCCGCCGCGGCTCTCGCAGACCGACTTGGCGTAGGGGTTGTCAAACCACGGCGAGTCGGGGCCCCAGTTGACGCACTGCATGGCGGAAAACCAGGTCCAGGGCATCGGGCCGCGGCCGACCGGCGCGTTGTTCGAGGTGCTGGCGATGGTCAGGGTGTGGATGGGGTGGCGGAAGTTGAGGTCCAGGCCGCGGTGCGGGCCGGACAGCGCGGTGTAGATACGGACGTCGTCGCGATAGGCGGGGACCTCGGCGCTCTGGGCGGCGCCGAGGCGATCGAAGTAGCGGCTGCCACTCGTCGGCCAGCTGGCGGCGTTGCCGAGGTAGGCGTCGACGGCGAGCACGCCCTTGCTCCAGGCGGTGACGTCGATTCGCGGCAGGCTGCCGTCCGTGCGCTTGTGCAGGGCGCGGATGCGGGCGACGGCGTTGGCGACGCCGATGGCGTGGCTGTAATTGTCGCCGTGGAAGTTGCCGAAGGTGACGGCATAGACGCAGCGGCCGGCGGCTTCGAGGTACTGCACGAGGCCGGTCTTCTGCGTCGTGCCGGGGAAGGCGGCGCCCGTGCCATCGTTACCGCCGGGGAACAGCCAGACGTTGCCGTCCTGCATGGCGCCGTGGACGAGCAGCATCGGGCTGAGATCGCTGCGGCAGCTCCCCGCCGCGGTCTTGGGGCCCTTGTGCAGGAGGACGAAGCGAGCCTCGGGGCGGGTCGGGCCGGGGGCGGTGCTGGGGCAGGCGCTGGGGCCGCGACCGCAGGTGTGGCTGTAATACAGGTTGAAGCCGTCGACGATCTGCTGGTTTAGGGCGCCGAAGTAGACGCGCAGCGGGTACTTGTCGGACTGGAAGGTGTCGCGCTCGCGCAGCTTTTCGGTGCGGCGGTTGTAGCCCTCGCTGCGGAAGCGCTGGCTGCCTTCAAGAAGCTCGATCTCGCCCCAGGACCAGCTCGGCGGCGTGAGGCGGCCGACGACGCGATAGCTGTCGCTGGGCGTCGGGTTGGGGTCAAAGGCCGGCGCCAGATCGGCGGGCAGCGGGGCGAGCAGGGTCGGGCTGGTGCCAAGGAGCGCGGCGCTCGTCGTGCCGGTGCCCGGCGGGTGGCCTTCGGTGCCGAGGGGGCTGGACGGGGTCATTACCGACTCACCCCCACAGGCCGAGACGAGGCCCAAAAGGAGGGGCCAGAGCGCGGCGGGCGGGCGGCGGATAGATCGGGTGGGAGCAGGCATGGGGTCCTCCGTGCGTGGAAGCCGGGGGCGCGGGACCGAGGGATGGCAGGGGGTCCAGGGCCGCGGGCGGTGGAGCGGACGATCGAGCAAGCGATGGCGCGGGACAGGCATACCCGGTGAACCTGCCGAACACAATTCGCAATGTCCGTCCGGGTACATTCCGCTCACCGGGGCGGGCGGCGACGCGATAAAATTGCCAGGCCGGCCTCAGACGGTGCCGGCGCAACCCGTGCCGTATCAGTCGGCAGCTCAGCGAGGCAGCATGCAGCGCACGACGGAAAGAACCCAGGTATTTGCCCCCCGCTCTCCCGGTGACCCCAGCGCTCCCCGTCGGGATAGACCGAAGGCTCAGCGAGGTGGGGCGGCGGCGATGGCCTTGCTGTCGCTCCTCCTTGCGGGGGTGCTGGGCTGTGGTGGCGGCGGTGGTCCGCTCGTCGTCGTCGACGTGAGCGGCAGTCCGGCCGGCGCGCAGGCCCTGCGCTTCTTGGCCACGCTGGGCGGCCAGCCGGTGCGGGGGGCTGAGAACCTGCCGGCCGATGTGCGGCAGGCGCAGTATCCCCTGCCGATGGGGGCAAGTGGCGCCTTCGCCATCGATGTGCGGGCGATCGGGGCCGACGGCTGTGCGGCGGCCAGCGGGCGCGGCGAGGTGGCGGTCAGCGGCAGCGGACGACTGACGCTAAGTGTCAGCCTGCAGCCCAACAATCCCTCGCTGTGCACCGTCGAAGTGGCGACCTCCGGCGATGGGGTGATCACCTCGAACCCAACCGGCCTTTCTTGCGGCATGCAGTGTCGGCTTGATGCTCCGTCGGGCAGCCGCATCTCGCTTTTGGTCACGCCGGGAGCACAGTCGTCGTTCGCTGGCTGGAGCGGCGCCTGCACTGGGGTCGGCGTCTGCGATCTGACGGTAAATCGGCCGCTGTCGGCGCAAGCGCGCTTCGCGCCGCAGCTATGCACGGGCAAGGTCTGCTGGGAGAACCCGCTGCCCTTTGACGTCAACTTGAACGGCATCTGGGGCTTCAGCAGCGACAAGCTGTGGGCGGTCGGCGACAGCGGCCAGATCCTGTACTGGAACGGCACGGTATGGACCCTGCAGGCCTCGGGCACCACGCGTAACCTGAACTCGGTCTGGGGATCGAGCCCAACCGATCTGTGGGCGGTCGGTGAGCTCGGGACCTTGCTGCATTTCGATGGCTCGACGTGGACTTTGACGCCCGCGCCGGGGGCGAGCACCGTCAACCTCAACGTCGTGCGCGGCAGCAGCGCGAGCGACGTCTGGGCGGTCGGCATGGCGAACACCATCTTTCGCTACAACGGATCGGCCTGGACAACGCAGGCGGGTGGGCCGGGCGGCCAGCTGATTGGCCTTTATGTTGCTCCGGACGGCACCGCCTTTGTCAGCTCGGCTCCGGGGGCGCTGTATCGCTTCAACGGGGGCGCCGCGACCAACGTGCCGACGAGCGGCGGCGCGATCTTTGCCATGAGCGGCCTGTCGGCGACCAGCGTGCTCCTGGGGGGAGACGTCAACGTCGTCGGAACCTACGACGGGCAGACCTATCGCGCGCTGCCCGCCTATCCCGCCGCCCCGCAGCTTCACGGCGCGTTCTTCCGCGCCAATCGCGATGCCTGGCTGGTCGGCGTGGATGGATCGGTGCTGCACTACGACGGGACGGCGCTGATTCGCCATCCGGTGCCCTCGACGCTGTTCCTAAATGGCGTCTATGCCGTCAGCGAAAACGATGTCTGGGTGGTGGGGGCACGCGGCACGCTCTTGCACTACGACGGCAGCAGCTTTGTCGCCTACGGACGTGCCTCGGAGCCGTCGGCTGGCGTGCTCAACGCGGTCTCAGGTACGGGGCCCAAGGATCTGTGGGCCGTCGGCACGCTGAACACCGTGCTGCACTACACCGGGCAGGCCTGGCTACCCGTGGCGACGGGACAGGCGGCCAACATGGACTATCGCGGTGTGTACGCGGCCAGTGCCAGCGAGGTTTGGGTGGTCGGCAACAACCCCACCACCGGCGGCCCGATCGTCCTGCGCTGGAACGGCACCAGCTTTGGAACCGAGACCGCCCCGACGACTTTTTCCCTCAACGCGGTGGCCGGCGCAGGTCCCGGCACGGTGTACATGGTGGGCAATAGCAGTGCGTTTCTGCGCTGGACCGGCACCGCTCTGGCCAGCATCGGTGTGCCCGTCACTTCTAACCTGCTTGGCGTCACGGTGGCCGGCAGCGGCGAGGTCTGGGCCGGCGGCACGGCGATTCCCGATCCCCCGAACCCGACGGTGACCATTGCCTGCGTGCTGCGAACCAATGGCACGGCGGCTGCCACCGTGCTCCGCGGCATTCCCAACTCGACGCTGTACGCTGCCTCGGCCAGTGGGACCGAGGTGCTGTTCGCTGGCTCGGACGCGATGGGGCGTAACGTGATCCAACGAGTGGCCAACGGTGTCTACGATCGGGCCATTGATCTGGCGCCAAACCCGCTGCCGCGCGGCATCGCCAACCTCGGCGGGGGCGACGTCTGGGTGGTGGGAAATGGCGGGATGCTCCTGCATGCGACGGATGGCATGACCTATGGCTCGCTCGGTGGTCAGACAGTGCAGCCTCTTTTGGGGGTCGCAGCCTTCGCAGGTCAGGCCGTGGCAGTGGGGGGCGGTCGCGCTATCCTTCGAGCATCGCCCTAGGAGTCGAGATCGACCATGGCCTTCAACGAACTGGATGATCTGTTGCGCGGGGGCTCGCCGTCGGTCAGCAAGGCCGGGGGCAGCAGCGACAAGACCAGCACAGAGCAGCCGATGGTCATCATCGTCGATGATGATCGCGACATTCTGCGCGGGCTGTCGGGGCTGTTTGCTCGCCGCTACAACCTGGTGCTCTGCCAGAACGGCCCCGATGCGCTGTCGGCGCTGTCGGAAGAGACCTGCGCCGTCATCCTCGACGTGCGCATGGCGGGCATGGATGGCTTTGTGGTTTGCGAGAAGATCCGCGAGAACTATCCCAACCTGCCGGTGATCTTTTACTCGGCCTATCAGGACAGCAAAGACCCCTACCGCATCATCAACGACTTCCGTCCGTTCGCGTACATCACCAAGGGCGACAGCATCCAGAAGCTTGTGCAAGCGGTAGATCTCGCAGTGCGTTTGCAGTGGTCGATCCTCACCAACCAGCGCCTCGTCTCCCGCCTCAAGAGCAAGTCCCGCCCGCCGCAGAACGACTGAGCTGAGAAGGTGTTTACATATTCAGCGGCCAGCGCCCAGAACCCAACACGGCGGCGGGCGCGGCCCGCCTGGTTTTGCCGGCCCATCCCCGACCGGCGGCTGGAGTAGACTGGGGCCGCCCCATGATTACCCTGCAGAACCTCGGCAAATCCTACGGTGCACGCTCGCTGTTTTCCGACGTGTCGCTGCGACTCAGCAGCGGCGCGCGCTATGGGCTGGTAGGTGCCAACGGCTCGGGCAAGACCACCCTGCTTAACATGCTGGCCGGGGATGAGGCCGCAAGCGAAGGCCTGATCCAGCGCCTGCCGAACGCCCGCATCGGCGTCCTGCGCCAAGACCGCTTCCTCGACGACGCCGAGATCATCTTGGAGGTCGCGGCCAAGGGCGACCGCCTGGTGTGGGGCGCGCTCTGTGAACAGCGCCGCTTAAGCGAAGAGGGCGGGGATGCGACGCGTATCGCCGACCTGGAAGAGACCATCCGCGCTCACGACGGCTATACGCTGGAAGCGCGCGCCAGCTTCATCCTGGAGGGGCTCGGCATCCCCGTCGTCTACCACCGTCAGCCGCTTGCCACGTTGTCGGGTGGCTTCAAGCTGCGGGTGCTCCTCGCGCAGGTGCTGCTCGGTGGGCCCGACCTCGTGCTCCTTGACGAGCCGACCAACCACCTCGACATCCTGTCGATCCGCTGGCTGGAGAAATTTCTCGCTGCGTACAAGGGCTGTGCCGTCATCATCTCGCACGATCAGCGCTTCCTCGATAACGTCGCGACGCACATCCTCGACATCGACTACGACACCATTACCGCCTACCCCGGCAACTACTCGGCCTTCGAAGCCCAGAAGCGCGATGTGCGCGTGCGCAAAGAGATCGAGATCGCGCAGGCCGAAGCCGCCATTGCGCACAAGCGAGCCTACGTCGAGCGCTTCCGCTACAAGGCCAGCAAGGCCTCGCAGGCGCAGAGCCGGCTCAAGCAGATCGAAAAGATCGAGGTCGAGGAGCTTGTCGAGACCTCGCGACGCGCGCCTTCCTTTCGCTTCACGCCCGATCGCCCGAGCGGCCGCGATGTGTTGACGATCGACGGCGTGTCGAAGTCGTACGGCGAAAAGCGGGTCCTGCGCGACGTCTCGCTGGTCGTCCGTCGCGGCGAAAAGCTGGCCATCATTGGCCCGAACGGCCTTGGCAAATCGACCCTGCTTAAGATCGCGCTCAGTCGCGTCACGGCAGACGCCGGCGAGGTGCGCTGGGGCCACGAGGCGCGCGTCGGCTACTTCGCCCAGGACCACCGCGAGGTGCTGACCGACCCCGAGGTGACGGCCCTCGATTTTCTGTGGGCGGCTCGGCCGCAGGAGTCCACCGCTTTTGTGCGCGGCCACCTGGGGCGCGTGCTGTTTTCCGGCGATGACGTGACCAAGAAGGCGGGGCTGCTGTCCGGTGGCGAGGCGGCGCGGCTGATCTTCGGACGGCTCATGGCCGAGGGGCCGAACGTGCTGGTGCTCGACGAGCCGACCAACCACCTCGACATCGAAGCGATCCATGCGCTGCTCGATGCGCTGGTGGCCTTTGAGGGCACGGTGATCTTTGTGTCCCACGATCGCTTCTTCGTGTCGGGTCTGGCGACGCGCATCCTAGAGATCACGCCGGGCGGTCCGCGCGACTTCCCAGGGACGTATCAGGAATATCTGTCACGCTGCGGCGACGATCACCTGGACTCGGACAGCGTGGTTCTGAAAGCAAAAAAGGAGCGCAAGGAAGAGCAAGCCGCGACCCCACCCGCCGGCCCGCCGCCGGGTCGCATCGCCTGGGAGGAGCAGAAGCGGCGGAGCAACCGGAAGAAAGATCTGCCCCAGCGCCGCGACAAGGCCCTGGCCGCCGTCGAGCAGGCCGAAGCGCGCAAGCGAGCCATTCACGACCTGTACGCGAGCCCCGGCTTTTACGAGCGAACCTCCCCCACCGAGGTCGAGGCCCTGGTCGCAGAAGAGGCCAGCCTAGGACCGAAGATCGAAGCCCTGATCAGCGAATGGGAAGCCCTAGAGAGCGAGCTTGCGGCGCTAGAGTCCGAGTAAGGACACGCTCCCGCGGGACCTCTGCAAAAAGGAATTCATGGGGAGGCTTCGCCCGGCGGAAGCAGGGGACCAAGTCCGGGGTCAGTGCTTCAACTTGGGAATCTGTTTCTGAAACATCAGCAGTCCGCGCGGCCGCGTTTCTGAACCGGTGAACGGGAAGACGCCGACGCTTTCCCAGCCGAAGCCGCGGAGGCAGCGGATCAGGCCCTGCGGGTCGTAGCGACGGAAGTTGAACATGTGAAAGTCGCGTGTTTGGTTTCCGATGAAGCGGGCCTTGGCCCAGCACTGGATGCCGTAGCTGCCAGCGAGGGGGCGATTGGAGTCCAGCCGTAGGGAGAATTCGATGTCCTTAACTCCCTGGCAATACCGAGTGATAGGACCGCTGAGCCAGCGTTTGTGTGCTTCAGGCATGGGGTGGTGGAATGCGGGATCTTTGCGACGAATCTCTTCGGCGTCCGACGACTTTGTAAACCCGTAATCTACGTCGAATAGCAGCAGATCGCCCGGTGCCGCGCCTGAGAACGTATTCTGGAAAAAGTTGGGCTCGTGTTCGGTATTACCGACGGTGTTGCCGAGCATCATGTACACCCGTCGTCGATGGGAACGGGCCGGGGTGTAGTGAAGCTGGGT
>DAORCZ010000239.1:0-9731 GCA_035345735.1 Pseudomonadota bacterium
CGTAGTGATTGTCGCGCGGGTCGCTGTAGCCACAGGCGCAGTCGGCAAGCTGGTGACCGATCGAGTGATCGTAGTTGCCTTGCATCACCTGCACGCCGCGCTCGATGAGGATCGGAAACACGCGATCGGGCAGCGGACCAAAGCCGCCGAGATCGCCCAGGCAGTAGGTCTCAACCGCGCCGCAGGCCACCGCATCGTCGAGCACGGCCGACAGCGAGAGCGCGTTATTGTAGACGCCGCCAAAGACGGCGTAGCGACGCACCCCGGCGGCGGGTGGCGGGGGCAGCGCAGGACTTAGGTGCGACATGACAGGCCTTCTTGCACACAGGTGTGACAGGCGGACCAGCGCAGGTGGATCGGCCGCAGCGAGTCGGCCAGCCGGCGGCCTAGCTGAGCATCCGGTGCATCGAGCAAGAGCGGACAGGTCAGCACGTGGTCTTGCGTGGCCAGGCGCGAGTTATTGCACTGCAGGCTGCGCACGATGTCGTCCGGCAGAGCGTCGCGCACGATGTCATCGTCACCGTAGCCGCGGGTCCGACGCGGCTCGCGACCAATGCGCAAGAGCGGCAGAAACTTCACGCGCGGCTGCGGCAGCCCCAGCGATCGCGCGAAGTCCAAGAACTCACTACGTGCCGAGGCCACGCGCAGCGCATCGGCGTGCTCGACGACGGTAAGGACCGGCGACATCCCGACCTCAGCCAGCCGGCGAATGCCCTCGGTAATCGCCGCGAAGGTCCCGCGGCCGCGCACTGGATCGTTCTCGGCCTCGGTCATGCCGTCGAGCGAGACGCGCATATCCAGCGAGTAGCGCGCGGCATCAAACAGCTTTCGCAGCGCCTGCGCCCTGTCGCGATCGATCAACATGCCGTTGGTCAGAACGTGAGTGGGCCCCACCTGCAGCGTGCGCTCGACAATGGCCAGGAACTCGGGGTGCAGCATCGGCTCACCACCGGTGAAGTAGAACTCTTTGACGCCCAGCTCGGCGGCTTCCAGCAAGAGCTCCTCGATGCGCTCGCGCGTCATCATCGGCACGCGATCTTCTTTGGGGCCGCAGGTGATAAAGCAGTGGCGGCAGGCGATGTTGCACAGGGTGCCGGTCAGCTGCATCCACAGCGTATCCAGCCCAAAGAAGGGCAGAAGAGGCGCGTCTCCCTCGGGCAGGATGGGTAACAGGCGGCGCTCGTACATCTGGGCATGGTATCACGCCGCTCTCGTCAGCAGCCCGCGACCACCACCGTCGAGCGCGCGATTACCCCGTCGCCACCTGCACGGACGTGGGTGAAAGGACGCGCCGCAGCTCAGCCGGAGTCAGCGAGACGAGAAAGCCGCGCTTGCCGCCATTTATGTAGACCAGAGGGAGCTGCAAGACGGACTCCTCGACGTAAATCGGTAGCGGGCTGCGCAGACCGAAAGGCGACGTGCCGCCGACGAGATAACCGGTGTGCTTGGTCGCGATCTCGGGACGGCAGGGGACGATCGAGCGACGACCGAGCTGGCGGGCCAGGCCCTGCGTCGAGACTTCGCGATCGCCATGCATCAGGACGACGAGCGGCTGCCCGGTATCGTCTTGCATGACCAGCGTCTTGATCACACTGTGCTCAGGCACACCGAGCGCCTCGCTGCTTTTGCGCGTGCCGCCGCGCTCCTCGTACTCGTAGAGATGCTCGCCGAAGGGCACGCCGTGCTGACGCAGCACCCGCACCGCAGCCGTCACTGGGAACTTTTCTTTCGCCATGGGCGCCTGCCTTTTTGCCAGATCGCAGAGGCCGCGGGCTGAAAAATTACGAGTAGTCTGGAGGAGACGATGCGCGACGATCGATCTTGCCCATGCCCTCCCCCACTGGGAGCACGCTAGCCGATGAGCATCGGCGTCGATGCGCTGTTCTTGGTGGCGCTCTGCGGCACGGCGGGCTGGCTGCTGCAGCGACGACAGCAGCGCGCAGCCTTGCCTCCGGTCCGGCCCGCTGAAGACGCGCTCGCGGAG
Organism: Pseudomonadota bacterium; assembly: GCA_035345735.1. Lineage (GTDB taxonomy): Bacteria > Myxococcota_A > Polyangia > Palsa-1104 > JAEUJZ01 > JAEUJZ01. The sequence continues at coordinate 1,985 of DAORCZ010000239.1, forward strand.
GAGCTTTCAGCGCTGCGCACCGGCGCGGTGATTTCGCAGGGTCCGGGAGGAGAAGACTTCGTCGTCACGCAGGTCGAGCGGCTGACGAGCGAGGCGCCGCTGTCGCTGCTTGTGCACCTGGATGCCGGAGGAACGGGAGGTCGCGGCCTGCTCGTCCTGCCGCGGAGCGAGCCGCTGACCCCACACGACGCGCGACGCTGCTGGCTGTTGCGCAAGCTGCCGCAGTCGGCGTTTTGGACGAACAGCGCAGCCGAGCCGCCGCTGCACTGCGATCACGAGGGCATCCGCTACGACTTGGATATGCGGATGAGCGACTCGTCCAAGGCCGGCGCCCAGGCCAGAGCAGCCCCTATCGCCGTCGAAGATCAAAGGCGGCTCGCCGCCTATCGCGGGCCGGGTGAGCGGAGGCTGCTGCTTTTCTGGCTAGGCCGCAGCGAGCACGCCTATCTGGGCCGCGAGCTAGCTCTGGCCAGCCTCGATATCCTGCCCAGCGCAGGCGACTAAGGGTCGCCGGACCAGGCTGCCGTATAGTGGCGCCGTGACGATCATCGATGTCGATCAGGCGGTAGCTCCGGCGTTCGGTCTGGCCGATGACCTGGCGCCCTTTCAGTCGGAATGGCACGCCCATACGCGTCACCAGATCCTGTACTCGGTGCGCGGCGCGCTGCAGCTACAAGTGCAGGATGGATCTTGGCTGCTGCCCCCGCATCGCGCGGCTTTTCTGCGCGGCCACACTGCCCACCGCGTGGTCGCGGAGCGGCCGATTGCGCTGCGGACGGTGTACGTCGCACCAACGCTGCTGCCGCCGCCCGATTGGGACTGCCGGGTGTTCACGGTGACGCCGCTCCTGCGTGAGCTCTTGCTCTACGCCACTCGCTTTCGTCATGACAGCCCGGCCGACGATCCGCTGCTCCTGCTTTACTTTCGTACGCTCTCGCTCTTGGCGCTGGAGCGGGCCGAGCGGGGGCGGCTGCCCTATCGCCTGCCTGCCCCGCAGTCCGAGCCGCTGCAGCGCGCGACACAGCATATTCGTCGTCATCTAGGCAGCCCGCTTTCGGTCAGCGACATCGCGGGCCGAGCGGCCATGTCAGAGCGCACCCTGCGACGACACTTTCTGACCGAGCTTGGCATGACGCCGCACGCCTATCTGCACAGTGCACGCATGCTGGCCGCGCTCGATCAGCTCGCCGATCCCGAGGTGCCGATCACCACGGTGGCTCTAGACGTCGGCTTTCAGACCCCAAGCGCGTTCAGTCATGCTTTTCTCGCCTTTACGGGCGAGACGCCGCGCGACTATCGGCGCCGCGTCACGACCTCCGACAGCGACGGCGACGGAGATAGTGGCTAGGTGGTGCGCTTCTTCGGGCCGTAGACGATGGAGCGAACCAGGTTGTACTTGGACACATCGCCCAGGGTCAGCGCATAGACCAGCTTGCGCTCTGGCCCCAGCACCTGCCGGGCGATGCGCCCAAGCGGCCAACCCCGCGCATGCAGGGCGCGGACCTGTCCTTCGATCTCCACAAGTTGCGACAGCTTGCGCTGCAGGGCGGCTCGCCCACCGCGCACGACGGGCTTGTGGGCGCAGAACAGGGCCTCGAAATCGAGCTGGCACAAGCGCGACAGCGACTGGCGCACGCCAGCGAAGTCTTCGTCGCGGCGAAAGTTTTTCACGTACTCGCCAAGGAATGCGTCGCCGGTAAACAGCCAGCCGTTCTCGGCCTCGTAAAGCGCGATCTGATCGTCACAGTGCCCGGGGGCCTCCAGCACCGCAAAGCGATGACGCGGGGTGACGATCGTAGCCTCACCCGCCAGGGGGGAAAGCGCAGCGCGCGGCGCCTGTCCCCAAAGTAGGTGCTGGTAGGGCAAGATGGCGAAGCCGCGCATCAGCCGATCGCAGGTTGCAGCCGAGGCGTTCACCGTCACCTGCTGCTCCTGCAGCGCGCCGGCGTTGCCGCTGTGGTCTTCGTGGTGGTGGGTCAGGACCGCCTGCCGCACGCCCTGCGCCGCGCTGAATGCCAGGACCTGCGCTTTCAGGCTATGCAGCCCGCTATCGATGAGCAGCCCGTCGACGGCATAACAGCGCACCTCCAGAAGCGGCGGCAAGAGACCAAGGACCCGGCGCCCCTGCCGCAGCGCGACCACTGGGCCATAGTCTTCGATGGTCATCCAAGCTGTGGTATCACACGCGGCGTCGTGTTGTGGCTGCCGATTAACTCATCGCTGGATTCGATTCCGCTGTTCACGGCTGCGGTGTGCATGGTGGTGTTCACCACCATCGCGGCGCTCGACGGGCTGTACTACCACCTCTACAAGTATCGACTGTATGAGCGCCCGGCCTCACGCCTGGAACATCAGCTGCACACCGCGAACGTGACCATCTTCGTCCCGCAGGTATTTCTGCTGTTCTGGATGCAGCCGCATGGGCTGTGGCTCTGGCTGGCTTTGCTGACCTTCGTGGCCAGCTTAGTCGTTGAATTCTTTGATGTTCTTTGCGAACCGGCGAGCCGCCGTGACCTGGGAGGCCTGTCGGGGCTGGAGTACCTGCTGCACTTCATGATGGCCGGGTTGCGTTTCGGGGCGGTGCTGCCGCTCTTTGTGACCTCGATCCCGGCCGACTGGACGCTGTCGGCGACTGCGATGACCCCCCGCCCCCTGTGGTTTCTCCTCGTGGGCGTCTACATCGGCGTACCAGCGATTGGCATCTCGGCCCTGCATATCGCACTGCTCACTAGAGGGAGAGCCGCTCGCATATAATCAAGCGAGCGGAATGCGGCAACAGCTGGTCAGTGGGCGTTATCGGCTCGATCACTTGGTGGGCAAGGGCGGGATGGGCACCGTCTGGGTGGCGTTTGACACCATGCTCCACCGCCAGATCGCCATCAAGTTCATGCGCATCGAGCACTCGGAATCGGCGCTGGTGCGTACCCGCTTCGCCCAAGAAGCCCGAGCCGCCGCCCAGCTGCAACACCCCAACGTCGTGCAGGTCCACGACTACGGGATCGATCGCGAAAACGGCCAGACGGTGCCCTTCATCGTCATGGAGCTGCTAAGCGGCGAAGATCTGGATCAGCGACTCACGCGCGAGCGGCGCTTGACGCTGCCAGTCGTCGCCAGCCTGGTGGCGCAGGTGGCACGCGCCTTAGGTGCCGCCCACACCGCCGGCTTGGTCCACCGCGATCTCAAACCCGCCAACTTGTTTCTGGCACGCAGCGACGGGCGGGAAGTGGTGAAGGTGCTCGACTTCGGGGTTGCGTCGATCCGCCGACCCTACGTCGGCAAGGGCCCGGCCCGACCCGGCTCGCGCGGCTTGCCCGGCGATTCTGTCGAGCAGACAGCGGGCGCAGAGCAAGGCTTCGACCGCAGTCTGGTACCGATCCTCGACGGACTCGCCGACGGCAAGGGGGCTGGCACGATGGCGCTCCGTCTGCCCTCGACCCAATCGGATGACGGCGAGCGGGCCGGCACACCGCTTTATATGAGCCCAGAGCAGGCGCACACGCCGAGCCTTGTCGATCACCGCAGCGACCTGTACTCGCTGGCCGTGGTGGCGTATCGCGCGCTCACCGGACAGCACCCCGTGATCGGTGGCAGCGTCAACGAGATCATGGTGCGCCTGGGCAATCCCGGGTACCCCATCCTGCCGCCCTCGCGACACGTGCCCGAGCTGGGCCCAGCCGTCGATGCTTTCTTCGAAAAGGCCCTCGCCGCCGACCCAGCGGTGCGCTATCAGTCAGCGCGCGAAATGGCCAGCGCCTTCTCGGCGCTGGGCGATGTCGGACAGCGCTGCGTCAAGGTGCTGGTCGTAGATGACGAGCCGGACGTACCGGTGCTGATCCGCCAGCGCTTTCGTCTGCAGATTCGCCGCAGGCAGTACGAGTTCCTGTTCGCAGAGAACGGGCTCGTGGCCATCGAGCAGCTGACGCGCAATCCCGACGTTGATGTCGTGCTGTCGGATATCAACATGCCGGCGATGGATGGCCTGACCCTGCTCCGCCACATCGCCGAGATCAACCCGCTGGTCCGCGTGGTCATCGTGTCGGCGTATGGCGATATGGGGAACATCCGCGAAGCGATGAACCGCGGCGCCTTCGACTTTCTGACCAAGCCAATCGACCTCAAGGATCTTGAGCGCACCATCGACAAGACCGCCAAGCACGTGGGCGCGACGCGGCGAGCCGTGGCCTGGGCAGAGGAAAACTCGCTCCTGCGCACCTTCGCCAGCCATTCGCTGCTTGAGCGATTGCAGCCGATGCTGAGCGCGCCCGAGGCGGAGCTGCTCTCAACGGAGCGTCATGACGCGACGGTGCTCGTCGTCGATCTGCGCGCCATGCCAAACATCGCCGCCGGCCAGAGCGGCGAGACCGTGCTCGTCGATGCCGAGAGCGTGGCACCATCCCTCGCCGACGTTGCGGGACAGAGCGGCAGCGTCCCAGCCATCGCCGGCAAGAACCCCAGCGAAGTGACGCGCGCGCTCAACGAGACCTTCGATCGCTTGGTGCCCATCCTCCACGAGCGCGGCGGGGTGGTGGAGAAGTTCATCGCCAACGCCGCCCTGGTCGTCTTCCGCGGCAATGACCACGCCGAGCGCGCCCTCTCCGCCGGCTTCGCCATCCGCGAGCGACTGCGCAGCGCCGAGAGCGCAGCCAGTCTGCTCAACGTCGGACCGTTTCAGTTCCGCGCCGCCATCGGTGCCGCCCTGGGTGACGTGTATACGGCCAGCGTCGGAGCCCCCAGCCAGCGACGCATGGACTTTACCGTCTTGGGTGGACCCGTGATGACGGCGCTGGTGCTCAGCACCACGGCGCTGCCAGATCAGATCCTAGTCAGTGAGGATCTCGCGCGCTGCGCCGGGCATGCGTTTGAGACACGCAGCGTTGTCCGCGCTGACGGCTCGGTAGCCCCGCACCCGCGCGCGTTTGCTGAGCTCACCGCTCCGCGTGGCGCCCTGCCGAGCCTGGCTACATCAGCCCCCCAGGATCGGGCCCCCAGCGAGCTGCAGACCATCGATGCCAGCAAGCTGGTGCCGCTCGCCAGCGAACCCCAAAGCCGCCCTAGCTGAGCCCCGGCTTGGCCGAGCCAGCCTCTCCTGCCCGGCGGGTCGCGCTCACCACCACGATGTCGCGCTCGGCGAGGCTGCTGTGGCGACCCCGGACCCAGGTTGCGGCGTCTTCGATCTGCAGACCGGCCGCGCCGCGACTGCGCAGGAAGTACCGAGCCACAACATCTAGGTCGAGCGATCCCGCCCCCGCGCCGGTACCCGCCGCCGCACAGATCAGGGTCTGCCCCGGGGCCAACTCAGCGCGCACGCGAAACACCGGTCCCAGCAGGCCCGCCGGTAGCCGCGGCCCGTCGGGCTCGGGATCGGCCTCCGAGCGAATCCCGCTCGACGAAGCAGAGGCGGCATCGTCTTCGAACATCGGCTCCTGTGCCAACGACTGCGGGATGGCGGCCGGGCTCCCGGCCCGGAGATCCAAGATCCGCAGGCCGGCAAAGCGGCTGCACAGACCGTCGATCCGTCCATCCGCGCTGATCTCAAGGAGCGCGATGCCGATCGGCCGCGTCAGCGGGATCTCACGCGTCGCCGCCCCCAGCGCCGTGACCTCAGCGAGCAGATCGACCGGGCCAGCCGCCTCGCGGCGCCGACGAAAAGACGACAGCACATGCAGGCCAATCGCCGCGGCGTCGATGCCATCGCCATCGGGATCGACGATCAGGATGTAGCTGCGGGAACCGACCTGCGCGACGTCCCAGACCACACCATCGACACAGCCGCGCGCCTGGGCCAGCGCCCCGCTGATCTCCAGACTGCCCAGCTCGACTCGTGCGGCCGGCAGCGCATTCTTCAGCGCCTGCTTGGCGCGCGCGTAGCGGCCTTCAAGGTCGAGCAGGCGCAGCTTGTCGCGACGGCCGGTGACGTTCTGAAACACGATCAGACCGACGAAGAACAGGATGATGGCCAGTCCCTTGATGTACTTGTTGCGGACCGCGCGGTTGGTGCGCGCCATGTCAAAGGCCACCAGCACCGCCCCGACCGGTTCCCCCTCGTGGTGGATGGGGGTAATCGCCCAGGTTGTCGCCTCATCGCGCTGCCGCTTGGCATCCCGCAAGCGGTCTTGATACAGGATGTGGGCCCGCGAGGCGGGGAGCGGTGGCGGCGGCGAGAAGCGGGCCGCGATGCGGTTCAAAAAGTCGCTCCAGATCTGCGGCAAGTCGCGATAGCGGCTGTGGGCCAAGCGCTCGCGAAAGCCCACAAAGTCCTGCGTGACACCCTGCGCATCGCGGGCCAAGAAGTGCTCGTAGCGCCGCGGAAAAGGCTGCAGGCCGCGCCGGGCTTCCATGGCTGCGAAGTCGGCGTCCAGCTGTTCGAAGATCAACCGCCCGCTGGGATCGGTGATGCGGATGTAGATCGCGTCCTCGTCATCCAGGATGCCGGTCGCAAGGCGCGTCAGCATCGCCCGATCGCTGCTGAGGATCGGCTCGACGGCCGAGCGGGCCAGCAGGCCCGCATAGTTCATGCCTTTTAGGCGAACTTGATCGCGCAGGACATTGATCTCGACCAGCGTCTGGTTCCAATCGACGAGAATCTCAATTCCAAGCAGCGCGATCAGGGTGAGCAAAAAGACATGGCTGCTGCGCGCCAGCCGATCCGCAAGCTGATCCCGCCAGGCCGGCCGACTGCGCTTCTTCTTCGCCTTCGCCATCTCGGAAACCGCAGCATCAGCATACGGGAGAGCGCCCCACCCCCGTCAACGCTCTTGGGGCTGAGCACCCCCTCCGCCGTGGGCGAGGCGTCCCATCGCGGCGGCGAGATGTGATACATCCCTGCCCTACGCGGAGAAGACCCATGAAGCACGTTGCAATCACTGGAGCGTCGAGCGGCATCGGCGCGGCGCTCGTCGAAGAGTACGTCGCTGCCGGCGCCAAAGTCACGATGATGGCCCGGCGGCGCGCCGAGATGGAAGCGCTTGCCGCGCGGGTGGGCGGTTCGACGCAGATCTTTGCGATGGATCTCTCGGACGTATCGCGCTGCTGCGACTGGTTGGCCCCTGCCGCCGCCCGCTTCGGCCCGATTGATGTCCTCATCAACAACGCCGGCGTCCAGCGCGTACAACCGGCGGCCGAGCACGATGTCGCCGATCTCGATGCGATGCTGCAGCTCAACCTGATCGCGCCGCTGCGGCTGACCCAGGCCGTGCTGCCCGAGATGCTGAGCCGCGGCCACGGCACGATTGTCGATGTCTCGTCGATTGCGGCCTTCGCGCCGGTGCGCGGCATGTGGGGTTACGTGGCTTCCAAAGCCGGCAGCGGCTTCTCCTCCGAATGTCTCGGAGCTGAGCTGGAAGGGACCGGCGTGCACGTTCTCACCGTCTATCCTGGCCCGGTCTACACGCCGCTCGGCCGCGATGGCTATGCCGCCTACCCCTCGTGGGCGGAAAAGCTCCTCGTGACCGGCGATGCCCGTGAGCTAGCCCGCCGCATTCGCGCGGCCGTCGACCTCAAGCAACGCGTGCTGGTCTATCCCCTGCCCTACATCACAAGCCGAATGTTCCCCGGCATCACCCGCTGGTTCCTGCGCACGTTTGGCCCGCCGGCCCGCTCGCGCAAGGCCCTGAACAAGCCCCCGACGGCGCTGCCGCCGAACGACTGAGCCCCTCGCGGCCTCGACATGGGCGGAGTCTCCGCACCGCAAGCGGCCTCCTGCCAAGGACACGATGTACATCCCCCGCGATCCCGACTTCATGGCTGA
>DAORCZ010000240.1:0-9721 GCA_035345735.1 Pseudomonadota bacterium
TGAGCTTGGCCAGATAGTCGCTCGACTCCAGCGCACCGGCCACGCAGCCGACATAGGCTTCCATGTCTTTGCGCAGCGCCGCCGGCATCTCGCCTTCGATGACCACATCAGACACCGCGAAGCGGCCACCGGGTTTGAGGACTCGGAAGGCCTCGCGCAGCACGCGGTCTTTGTCGCTCGACAAGTTGATGACGCAGTTCGAGACGATGACATCGACGGAGTTATCCGGAAGCGGAATCTCCTCGATGTGACCCTTGAGAAACTTCACGTTCTCCGCACCTGCTTCGCGTCGATTCTTCTCGGCGAGCGCCAGCATCTCGTCCGTCATGTCGAGGCCATAAGCGAAGCCCATGGATCCGACTCGTCGCGCTGACAAGAGCACATCGATGCCGCCACCACTTCCGAGATCGAGGACCACTTCGCCTGGCTTCAGCTCGGCCAGCGCAGTCGGATTGCCACATCCCAGAGACGCCAGCACGGCGGTCTCGGGCAGCGCCGCTGCTTCGGCATCGCTGTACAGGTCAGAGGTGATGACATCCTTTTTGCTGCTGTCGCTTGGGCCGCAGCTCGACGCAGGGCCGCAGCACGAAGTTCCTTTTCCCTGCAGGGCGATGCGTGCTGCTTCGCCATACTTCTGCTTCACGATGTCGCGGATGTTGTCACTTCCCGGTTCAACAGACGCTTGCGTGGACATGGGCAAACTCCTTTTTTTACGCCTGGACCTGTGGCCACAGACGACGGCGGAGCCACAGCGCCAGGTACACCAGCGTGATGAGGGCAGGTACTTCGATGAGCGGGCCGACGACCCCGGCCAGCGCTTCGCCCGACGCGATGCCAAAGACACCAATGGCGACGGCTATCGCCAGCTCGAAGTTGTTGCCAGCCGCGGTGAAGGCAATCGCTGCGGTTTCTTCATACGAGCAGCCAAGCTTTCGCGCGGTCAGGAACGCGGCCAGAAACACGAGCGCGAAGTACGTCAGAAGGGGCAGCGCGATCCGCAATACATCGAGCGGAGCGGCCAGGATCTTGTCCCCCTGCATCGCGAACATCAGAACGATGGTGTACAGCAGCCCCAGCAGCGCCGTCGGGCCGAGCCGTGGCAGAAAGACTTTTTCGTACCACTGTTCACCACGCCGCTTGACCAGGAAGAGCCGCGTCAGTGCCCCCGCCACGACCGGCACGCCGAGGAAGATGGCGACGCTCTTGGCGATGGCAAACATCGAGACATGAAACGCACTGCCCGGCAGTCCCAGCCACGCAGGCAGCGCGGTGATAAGCAGCCAGCCCAGCACCGAGTAAAAGAGAATCTGGAACAGCGAGTTGAGCGCGACGAGCACCGCCGCCAGTTCGTTGCTGCCGCAGGCGAGTAGGTTCCAGATCAGCACCATCGCAATACAGCGCGCCAAGCCGATGAGGATCAGGCCCGTGCGGTAGTGCGGCAGATCCGGCAGGAACAGCCATGCCAGCCCGAACATCAAAATCGGCCCCACGATCCAGTTGAAGAACAGAGACAGACCGAGCATCTTGCCGCGTGCTCGCAGGTGCCCCAGCTCGCCGTAGCGCACCTTCGCCAACACCGGATACATCATCCACAGGAGCCCGATCGCGATCGGCAGCGAGACGGTGTCCAGCTTGATTCGTTCGAGCGCTGGCCCCAGCCCAGGCCATGCGTGCCCCAGCCCCAAGCCCAGAGCCATCGCGAGAAAAATCCACACGGGCAGCAAACGGTCCAGTATTGATAGTTTTTTGACGATGCTGGCGGTCATCTTGGGCTCCGCATGCTAGGCTTTCTCCTCGATGGGCTGCGTTGGGCTATCCAGCGTGGCCACCGAATCTGAAGATGATTATCGTAAAAAAACGATGAAACGCAAGCCCGGTCGTCCACCCAAGTCTGCTGCCCCGGTGGTGTGCTGTCCGCCATCCAGCGGGGACGCGGATCTCCGTCCAGTCGAAGGCGATGAGGCCGACATAGAGCTCGCCGCGCTAGCGAAAGCCATCGCGCATCCGGCCCGCATCAAGATCATGCGACTCCTCGCTCGACGAGATGGCTGCATCTGCGGCGACATCGTGGATGGCCTCGACTTGGCTCAGTCCACCGTGTCGCAGCACCTCAAGATGCTCAAGGATGCGGGGCTTATTCGCGGCGACATCGATGGCCCTCGCGTCTGTTACTGCATCGAACCGCGAGTTCTTCGTCGGCTGCGCGCTCTCATCGGCGGCATCTAGACTGCGGCATTCGCGGCCAGAGCTCTCGGCATGCTCAGTGAATGTATGCACTGGCATCGCCAATCGGCGATTTACGATTTTCTGAGTCACGCTTCGGTGGTGTGGGAAAACAGCGGAAGCAACCCGGTCAACGCCTTCCACCGCGGTCTGGTGACGATGTCATTCTTCGGTGTGCTGTCGATCTTCGGCGCCCGCTTCATGGCCTGGGCGGCCGGTGTGCCGATCGAGAGCTACCTGCCCATTGATTTGATGCACTTCAGTTGCCTGGGAAGTGCCATCGCGCTGTGCTTCCTGCCGCGCTTCTGGCTACTGCTGCCGGCGCTTTTCGCCAGCGCGCTCGCTGCCCTGCACTGGCCAGCCCATTGTTTTGAAATCGCCAACATTTCCTACACGCTGCTGCCGCTGTTTTTTATCGCCAGCTGGTCAGAAGTGGCGTCGCGCTCGACGGCCGCCCCGCCCAAGGAGATGGCTAGCGGGGCGACGAAGACGTGATGCTGCGCGTCAGCAGCGACAGCATCGATCCCGCTGCTTCGATCAGGTGCTGCTGCTGCGCAAGCTCCTGACAGGCGCTGCCGTGGGTAGGGTTCGCCGCTGCGGCTTGTCGAAGTTGGCGGGCCAGCTCACCGTAGAGGTTGCGGGCTTCTAGCTGCGCTTCGCGAAGGCCCCGACGCAGGCCAGCGATTTCGCTGCTCTGCGCGCCGGAGAGTCCCTGCAGCACGCCGGCCAAGCTGCGCTCGTGCGTCTCGATCTCGTCGAGCAGGCGCTGCCGCTCGCTGGCGGCAAGGTTGCGCTCAAGCTGCACGCGCTCGCTCAAAGACAGGATTTCTTGGTGCAGCGAGCGGCGCTTGTGATCGGCGGCGCCCTGCGCCAGGCGGGCCTGCTCGGTCAGTCGGGTCAGTTGTTCATTCTGCCGCTGCACGCGGGCATGGTTTTCTTGCAGCCGGCCCCACAGCGTCAGGGCCTCGGCGGGCCATGCGGGCGTGGGTACGGCTGGGTTGCCCCACAGGTCCAAGGCCAGACGGCTGACGCTGCGCACTTGGCGCTCGCAGGTGCTCTCGATCTCGCCTTCTAGGGCATCGATCTCGGCGCGTTTGGCAGGGTCGGCAATCTTGACCAGATCACTGACCCGTACCGCTTGGGCTGGCAGCAGCATCGTCGCTGGGCCTTCGGCCGGATGCAGCGCCACGGTGGCGGGCCCGGATTCACCCGCGAGAGCGGCAGGATTGATGATCAGCGTGCGCGCCCCATCTCCGGCGGGGGCGGCTGATGTCAGGGCATCGCTGGTCAGCGGGCTTGGCGTTGCACTGCCCAGGCCGGCGCGCTTGGGCAGCTTGGCGTGCAGCTCTTCAAGACGCTGGACCGTTTCAGATGCCGTCGGTCGCTGGGCCGGGTCCTTGGCCAATAGCGCGGCGCAGAGCTCATCGAGCTCGCGTGGGATGGGAATGTCGCGCCGACGTTTCGAGAGCAGCGGAGGCGTCTGATTGACGTGTCCCTGCAAGATCGCCGTGATGTCACCGCGAAATGGTGCCTCGCCGACGATGGTGTCGTGCAGCATGATGCCCAGCGCGTACAAGTCGACGGGCGGTGCCACCTCGGCTGCGGTCAAAAGCTCGGGAGCCATGAACTCCGGCGTGCCGAGGATCTCTTCGCCGATGCGGGTCAGGGGCGGCTGCCCGACGACGCGGGCCACACCAAAGTCGAGGATCTTGATGAAGTCGTTCTGGCCTTGAAACGTGGTGACGAGCAGGTTTTCCGGCTTGATGTCGCGGTGCACCACGCCGCGCTGATGTGCGTGCTCTAGGGCGCGCGCGACTTGCAAGAGCAGCTGCACGGCATAGGCCGGCAGCAGGTTGCGAGTGCGGCTCTGGCGCACGACCTGGAGCAGTGCCACACCCTCGACATACTCCATGATCAGGAAGGGCTCGGCGCTGTCGGTCTGGCCGTAGTCGTAGATGCTGACGATGTTGGGATGATCCAGCGATGAGGCGACGCGAGCCTCGCGGAAGAAGCGGGCCAGGGCGCGCTCATTGCTGGTGAACTCGCGCAGCAGCAGCTTGACGGCAAAGGGTCGCTTCAGCACCGCGTGCTGCGCCAGGTAGACCACCCCCATCCCGCCTTTGCCCAGGCGCCGCTCCAAGACAAAGCGCCCGGCGATGGTGCGACCGATCAGCGGATCCTCAGGCGTGGTTACCGTTGAGGGACTCTGATCGATCAGGCGAGTGCCATCGAGGGGACAGAAGGCGCGATCCCCTCCCGAGTAGACTGAGCGACAGAGCGGGCACTGCTTGGCGACGGCAGCGATAGCCATGGGTAAACGTAAGTGGCCATCGTATCACGATCGCCGCCTCGGCAGGGTCGCCACGCGAACGCCGATTTCGCCGGGGGCGGCCGGGGCCTACTTCGGGAGCTGCGACTGTGCCGCCGCCAGCTGGGCGCGCAGCTCAGCAAGCTCGCGATCCTTTTGTGCCAGCTGCTGCTCGGCCTCGCTGCGCTGCTGCAGGAGCAGGTCGATGTGGCGCTGATTGCGACGAACCTTGTCTTCCAGGCGCTTGCGAAAAAAGAACTCGGGCAGCTGCGACGCGACATCGTTGCTGGTGTTACCGGCCGCGGGGGTGCGCTTGTGATAGCGCGCGACGTGTTCTTCCAAACGCCAGGGCGGTGACATCAGAAAGCGGCAGGCGGAGTGCCCCATGGCGCGACAGGAAAGCTCCGTGGCGGAGAGCGGCACACCGAAGCTCTCTTCGCACCAGCCCGAGGAGTAGCCAGCATTCATCGAGCAGACCGGCTGAGTCGCGAGGCGACCGCGGCGATTCCACGAGTCGGCTTCGAAGGAATAGGGATGCTCATAGAGCAGGTAGTAGTTCTCGTTCGGCATGACGCGACTTTCGGGGTCGATCTTGACGAAGGCCCACCCCGAAAACGCGAACTGCACCGGGCCAATCGACAGGCGCTCGATGGGATCGGTGATGCCCATCTGGGCGTGAAAGTGACGCGCGTCGGACTTGCCTATCGCATGCCCCAGATCGAACAGCAGGTTCGCCGCCAATCGGCGGGCTTCCGGCTCGCTTCCACCGCTGTACATGCCAGCGAGCAGGTCGGTGAACTCGACCGACATCGCGCCGGCGCGCATCAGGATGTAGCGCTCGCCGCAGACCTCGATGGTGCCGCGAGCTGGCTCGTGGCGGAAGTCGCCGAAGTAGCGCCGTGCATACTCTTCCGCGCGCTCGAAGATGGGCGCGAACGGGGCGGGAACATCAACGGTAGAGACAGTCATCTTGCAAGCTCCTGCAGCAGCGCCAGGGCTGCCCCCAGATCGTTTTTGTGCAGCGTATGGCGATAGGGCGCGAGCGTTGCTGCGAGCAGCTCTCTCGCCTCTTGCTGATTGCCCTGGGTTCCCCACAGCTGGCACAGCGTGATGGCTGCGCGAATCGCGTGCATGCCACAGCCCTGGCTGCGCGCGATGTCCAGCGCTCGCAACAGCAGGTCATCGGGCGCGCCGTTGAGGGGGTATTCCAAGAACGAGCCGTTGCTCGAACGGATCAGGATCTTGGCGTGCACGGTCAGCGCCGCTGCCGCCGCGATGCGCTCACCATGCGCGGCCACCTGGGCCAGGGCCTCGTGGCTGGCGGCCAGTGCGTCAGCGAGCCGTCCGCAGTCAAGTAGGGTCTGGGCCAAGATCGTAAGCAGCACCGCGAGCGATAGCTCAGCTCCGCTAGCTCGTCGGGCAGCGACGGTGCGCGTCATCAGCGCCAAGCCGGCATCGACTTGGCCGTCCTGCGTCAGCACCCAGCCGCGCATGAACTCCGCCTGCAGGAGGGCGTGCGAGTAGCCGTGCTTGTCGGCGAGCCGGCGCAAGGCCTCGGCGTGCTGGCTGACTTCCGCGACGTCGTGATGGCTCTGGTAGTAGGTCGCGAGCGAGTACAGGGCGAAGTTCATGCTGTAGGGATGCCCAACTTCGCTTGCGCGGTGGTTCGCGCGCTGGTAGGTGGCCAAGGCGGCATGGTCGTCGCCGCCCTGCCACAGCGCATGGCCCTGATGGACCAGCGACATGACCTCCAGATCGACGCCGTACAGATACGTCAGGTGTTGATGACGGTCGCGCTGATAGCGGCTCAGCACGGCCTCGCCGTAGTCCCGCGCCGCTCGCATCTCGCCGAGGAAGACCCGGGTCGCCTGCTGCATCAGATCGGCGACCAGGGTCGCGCTGGAGTCGACGTCGGATGGCGTCCCCTGGACTGGCTGGCTCGGCATCTGCTCGGCGTAGTCGCGGGCCTGCCACACGCGACCGCGCAGCAGGCTGCAGGTCCACAGCCCAAACAGCGTCGGAGCCAATTCGGGAGGCTGGCCGAGCTCGCGGCACTGCGCGAGGCACTGCAACAGGGCCTGCTCGGTTTCGGCAGCGGCATAGCCACGCAAGAGTCCCAGGCCAATGCTGAGTGGCATCCGCAGCGCGAGCTCCAGCTGGCGACGATCCGGCGTGTCAGGCAGTCGCGAGGTGAGCGTCAACCCCCGCTCGCAGAGCCCCACCGCCTCGCGGGCGGCCCCACTGCGGAGAGCCTGGTTGCCAGCGCGCACCAGCGCGGCGACGGCCTTGCGCAGCTCGACGGCGGTGGCCAGCGGGTGTTCGGCGGCTTGGCCGTAGTGGTGTGCGAGGAGAGGCGTGACTTCCTCTGGCGGATAGCTCGCGTGTGTGGCCTCGGATGAGCGGCGCTCGTACCAGCTCGCGACGGCCAGGTGCAGCTCGCGGCGTTGCGCGAACGACAGCGTGCTGTAGGTGATCTCTTGAATCAGGATGTGGCGGAAGCTGTAGGTCGGCTCGATCGTGGCGTGGCGCGCGGTCAGCTCCTGCTGCTCTAGATCGTCGAGATAGCTGCGCAGATACACGCGATCGGCCGCGATCGGATGCACGCCATCCACGATTCGATGCACAAAAGTCCGGCCGACCACGCTCGCAACCTTGAGCGCCAAGAGCTGCTGCGGGCGCAGACGATCGATGCGGCTGCGCACCACTCCATCCATCGTGGTCGGGAAACGCTGCAGCCGAAGCTCCGTCGGGGTCTGGGTCAGCTGGCAGACGCCATCGACCAAGCGCAGGGCCCCCGCCTCACGCAGGGCGCAGACCAGCTCGCTCGCGAAGAAGGGGTGGCCATGGGTCTGCTCGTAGATGAAGTCGATCAAGAGCGGTGGCAGGACGGTGACACCGAGCCGCTCGCCGATCAGCGCCGCGGTGTCGTCGACCGATAGCGGTGACAGGGGGATGAACAGCGCGCCGGGCTCAGCGCGCAGCTTCTGATATTCCGCCTGGCCCGCCGGATCGGGAATCGCAACCGGTGGACGGCTAGCCACGACCAACAGCAGGCGCGGGACCTCGCGACGGATGCGCCACAGCAGGGCCCAGGATGCCGAGTCCAGCCAGTGCGCATCCTCCAGCAGTAGGAGCAGGGGGCCGCGATCCACTAGGCGCTCAAGGATGTCGATGAGCAGGCGCTGTCGCTGCTCGGCAATGCCGCGGCTGGACATCGCCGTCGCCCAGTCCCCGCTCGCTTCAGCGGCGTCGGTCAAAGGCAGATGCAGGATGGGTCCGAGCAGCCCGAGCTGATCCGTGGGATCGATCGCAAGTTCGCGCAGCCGTTCGCGCGCTTGGCTGGGATCGGCCAGGCCCCCCGCAGGCAGCCCAAAGACCTCGCGGAAGACGCGCGTGAATGCGAAGTAGGCGGTGGTGCGTTCGATGGCATCGCCACTACCGTAGAGCGTGCGGATCCCCTGCTGCCGCGCCTGCGAGAGGAGCTGGCCGCTCAGGCTCGACTTGCCGATGCCGGCCGCGCCCTCGATCACGATCAATCCGCCGGGCTGGGTGTGCTGCTGCCCCAGGCAATCGGCAATGCGCTGAAGCTCGCGCTCGCGCCCGACGAGGCGCTGGCCTTGCAACTCGGGGGGTGTCGTGGGCTCTTTGGCCTCGTGCTCTGCGAGAACGGGGTAGGTGCTAACGGGGGCCGACTTGCCCTTGATAGCCAGCGACACCGCGGTGCCGAAGTAGATTCCGGCCTTGGCCGCCTCGTGCGTTGCGGCGTCGCTCAAGATCGACGGCTCACCTGGGGCGCTGCGGCCGGCGATCATCAGACGGGCTGCGAGGTTTACGACATCGCCGAGCACCGTGTACTCGCGGTGCGTGCCATTTCCCACCGTGCCACAGAAGGCGTGCCCGGTCGCGACGCCGATGGCGCACGGCTCGCCCCTTTGTTTCATCACCGCTTGGCACTGCAGCGCGGTCCGCAATCCGCGCAGCGCATCATCCGGATGGGACAGCGGTGGCAGCCCGAAGACCGCCAGCAGCATCGTGCCTTTTTCGTCGACATGCAGCTTGTTGATGCAGCCTTCGTAGCGGCCAATGACCGCTTGCATCGCGCGAATCAGGCCCTGGGCAGAGTCGGGTTCTGTCTCCGGGCCATCCAGGCTGGGCAGCCGCATGAACAGGACCGTGACGCGGCGAAGCTCGGTCAGCCAGCCACTCTGCCCGGCGTCGATGCGGTCAAGGATGGCGTCGGGAAGGCAGGTCCGCAGAGCCGGCAGCATCGTCGGCTGCAGCAACGGTGCGGGGCGCGGATCCAGCGGTGGAATTCCGGTCAGATCGCGCAGGCGCGCCCAACCCTGCGGCAGGGGATCGACCTGGGCGCGTGGGGTCAGCCACGGCAGGATCTCCGGTGCCAGGACCACGCCGCCCGGCTCGGCCTGCGGACAGGCCAGGCTGGCTTGGCGGAGCGCGGGACCGGTGTAGACGAACTCCCAGCGTCCATTCCAGCCGCCCAGCTGACGCAGGATGCCCGCGCCAATGCCGATACCGATGCGCATAACCATGCTGATGCCGTAGACGGGTTGGACTTCGGCCAGCATCGCCTGCACGCGCAGGGCACAACAGGCTGCTTGCTCGCTGCGTAGCCGGCTTTGATCGGCCCTCGGCGTGGTGTGCGATTCGGTGCTCCAGACGGCGATCAGCCCGTCGCCGGCGAAGCGCACCACCTCGCCACCATGCTCGTGGATGACGTCGATGACTAAGCCGAAGTAGGCGTTGAGGGTACTGGCCAGAAGCTCGACCCCCATCTCGCCTTCGCGACACAGGCGCTCGGTCAGGCGGGTGAAGCCCGAGATGTCCGCGAACAGCACGGCGGCGTAGAGCGGCAGCCGCACGGGCGAGGCGATGGCGTCGGACGTCGCGAGCAGCCGCAGATATGGGGGCGGGGCATAGCTGCCCAGCGTCTGCAGCATGGCCGCCTCGCCGGTCGCGCTCGCCCCCTGCGGTTCCGCGACTCCCCCAGGTGTCTGCATGGAACGCATACGACATCCAGGATAGGGCGAGCCGCGACGTACTGGGTAGTCGAGGTGGCGCCGCGTCGGGAGCTGCTCTGGGGGCCGGGCCGCAGTTCCCGGGAAGAAGCCTTGGTTTTCTAAGAAGATGCCGCGACGTATCGTCGGGAACGGGGCAAGAGGTCGGTGCTAG
>DAORCZ010000241.1:0-9696 GCA_035345735.1 Pseudomonadota bacterium
CTTGCGCGACATCCGCTTCGTTGCCGTAGATGCGGGCGGTGTCGATGTGGCGATAGCCCAGATCCAGCGCCTCGCGCACCACCCGGCGAGTGGTGGCCCCAGATGGTGTGCGGAACACGCCCAGACCCAGCTGGGGAATGCTCACACCGTTGTGCAGCGCAATACAGGGTTGTTTCGGAGGCATCGCTCTCCATTGCGAGCGAGGGCGGGCGGTTCTCGTCGCGAACAACCGAATAGTGGGCGCCTTCAGACCGCGCCACAATGTGAGAGAACTAAACCTCCAGTTGCATTCTTTGCAACTACGGGGCGCGCCGCCGTCGCCGCTTGCGGGTATGACCCGAGGTCGGATCGGTGGCATCTAGCCGGGTCCGCGGATCGGCGTGCCGCTCGCCCGCTACCTCGTCTGCGGCCCGCAGGAAGACGTCGCGCAAGAACGGATGGCCTGCGTCGGCATCGACCCGCGGATGCCAGACTAGACTCAGCGCGTAGGGGCGCAGCTTGAGCGGCACTTCGAAGCGCTGCAGACCCAGCGTCTTCTCGTAGCGCTTGGCGATGCGCTCCGAGATGGTGAGGACGTAGTCTGTCTCGGAAGCGAGCTGCAGCGCGGTCACAAAGTAGGGCACGGCGCGGGCGACGGTGCGGGTAAGACCCCGCTCGCGCAGCACATCGTCGATGTAGCCGCCCGGCTTGCCGCGCGGCGCCACCTGGACGTGGGGCAGGCTCAGATATTGATCCAGGCTTAAGCGCTTGCCGACGCCGGGGTGCCCGGCCCGGACCACTGCGACGAAGCGATCGGTCAGCAGCTGCCGAGTACGCATCTCTTGCGGCAGGTCGCCGTAGATGCCGACAGCCATGTCCGAGCCCTGGTCGCGCAGCGCCGCCGGATCGTCAGGCGTGTTGGGAACGAAGCGCACACAGGCATGGGGGGCCTCGGCGCGGAGGAGGCGATCGACCGCTACCCCGAGCACGGTCAAGACGTAGTCGGTGACATGCACAACGAAGGTCCGCCGCAGCTCGCGAGCCACGAAGGGGCGCTCAGGTTCCAGGGCGCGCCGCGCCTCGTTCACCACGCTGTGCACCTGGGTCTTCAGCGTCTGGGCGCGTGCCGTCAGCAGCATGCCCCGCCCCGAGCGCACCAGGATCGGGTCGCCGAGCCGCTCGCGAATCCGAGCCAGGGTATGGCTCATCGCGGGGGTCGAAAGCCCGACGCGGCGGGCCGCTCCAGTGACGCTGCCTTCCTGCAGCAGCGCATCTAGCGAGACAAGAAGGCCAAAGTCTGACGATTCCATATCCTGCAACTATACAGGCAGGCTGTATACCTGCACGAAACAATGATTAGAAGGCGGAGTCGACGTAGCTCGGGTTGTCGCGGATGTACTTGCGGCTGTCTTCAAATCGCAGCCCAGTGCCCTGCAAGGCAGAGATCGCGACCTGCCCCAGCATGGTGTAGGGCAGATAGGCACCGGCGAACGAGGTGCCGGGATGCTGCTGCATGTAGCCCACCGACTCTTCAACCTCAGCGGCCACGGTCAGCAGCGTCTGATCGAACGAGGCGATGAGTGGCGAGTCCTTGGCCGTGGCTCCCGCCTGGCGGGCTGCCAGATAGGGGTCGGCCTGGAACTTCTTCACCAGCCGCTGTCGATGGTGCTGCACGATGCGCATCGGGTTGTCATCGACGATGATGACGCGCTCTAGGCTCTCATCGAACATGCGCAGATCTTTGGAGGGCGTGATGATCGGGAAGCCATCCTCCTTGGCCTGCATCACGAGGTGGCTCTTGGTTAGAAAGCCATCGACAACCTGGCGAATGTTCTTACCGTTGAGCGTCCAGTCTTTGACCGCGCTTTCAGCGACATCGTCGGAGCGGGCGGTAAACAGCATGACCAGGCCGCCCAGCGCGTGGACCCGCGCAATCGCTTGCTCCCAGCCGCTGCGCAGCTTGGCGAAGCTGGGCTTGCCGCGGTTGTCGAAGCCGTAGTCGCGCCAGGCGGGGCCGCGCACGCCGCTGCTGTAGCCGACCTGATACAGCGTCTCGTCCAGGTCGTAGACGACGATAAACGGTGCCTGCCGCAGCTTGGCCAGGTCGACGCCGCTGCCCAGGTGTCCGGCACGAACCTCGGCGACCGATCTGCGCCAGGCGCTTGGCCCATCGAGTCCTTCCGCGGTGAGATCACGATAGTGGTTCTGGACTTCGATGGCTTCGAAGCGCGACAGACTGAAGTCGCGCATGATCTTGCCGATGCGGAAGAAGCGAACGTCCGACTTGAGATCGCTGTGGCGGTAGGGATCGGTCCACTCCGGCTGGAGCGGCAAGGTGTAGGCATCTAGCTCGCTCAGCTCAGCGCTTTTGGGGGCAGCAGCTGGCGTCGGTGGCTGGGTGGCGATCGTGACCGGTGGAGCTGTGGCACAAGCCAGCCAAAGAACCGGCCCCAATGCGAGCGTGAGCATTGCCAGCACGGTTGGAGACGGTCGCAGCCGGGGAGAGCGGGGAGGGGACGTCATCGGATTAGTCTTTCTTTGCGCGGCAGCGGGCCAAGATGGCCGCGATTTCGTCGCTATGCGTCTGGGGGTGGCCGGGAAGGGAGGCCAACAGCGTGCAGCCATACGTCCACAGCAGCCCGGGATCGATGGCGTGTACCAGCACCACGCCGTCGCGTCCGGCGGTGACGACGTAGCGGCCATCGCGCGAAAACTCTGCAGTCGAGAGCTGACCGCTGTGTCCGTTGAGCACCAGAAGCTCAGCGCCGCTGTCGGTCTCCCACAGGCGGGCAGCCATGTCGGCGCCCGCCGTCACTACGCGTCGACCATCGGCCGAGAAGACGGCATGGCGCACCCAGCCGGTGTGGCCGCTGAGCGTGCGCAGCGCTTGCGACCGACGCAGCTCGCCCGAGGTGACATCCCACAGCATGGCCAGGCCGTTTCGGCCAGCAGTGAGCAGCATCGTGCCCTGCGGCGAGAACACGGCGTGACGAACCCAGTCATCGGACTCGTGATCCAGCGTCTGCAAGATCTGCCGATCGCTAAGGCGCCACCTGCGGGCGCGGTGGTCAGCGCTGGCGGTTAGGATCTCGCGACCATCGCGCGAGAACACAGCCGAGGCCACGTCTCGGCTATCGCTGGGGTGGACCAGCGGGATCTCCAGCGTCCATTTGTCCGCATGCTTGGTGAAAACATAGGCTGTGCTATTGGCACTGGCCATGACGATGGACTGGCCGTCGGGCGAGAACTCGGCGTAGCGGATCCAGTCATGGCAACCGTTGGCTCTGTGCAGAACGGCCAACTGTTCTGCGCTGCGGGCGTCCCAGACTCGTGCGGTGCAGTCCATGCCGGCGGTGACGACTTGGCTGCCATCGGGGCTGTAGACCGCGGAGTTGACCCATAGCGCATGACCCGAGAATTTAGGACCCGGCTGGCCGGTCTTGCGATCCCAGATCCTCGCCAAGCCGTCGGCTCCGGCCGACAGGATCTGACTCTGCTCGCGATCAGGAGAGAACACCGCTGAGCGGGCAAAGTCAGTGTGGGCTTCGATGCGCGTATGCGGGCGGTCAGCTGGCGTCCACAGCCGCGCCGTGCCATCGCGGCTGACCGTGGCCACGCGCTCGCCGTCGGGCGAATACACAGCCGAGGTCAAGTGATCAGTGTGCCCGGCGAGCGCAAACAGCAGGCGGCCGCTCCTCGCATCCCAGATGCGTGCGGTGTTGTCATCGCTGGCAGTGAGCAGGGTGCGGCCATTGGGGCTCTCTTCGATCGAGACCACCGGCCCCACATGCCCCGTTAGCGAGAGCAGCTGACGACCGCTCGCCGCGTCCCAGACAATGGCTAGGTTGTCTTCGCCGGCGCTGAGCAGACGGCGAGCATCCTGCGAAAACGCCGCCCACTGCACGATGCCGCGGTGCCCGCTGTCATGCAGGGCGCGGGCCCGTGTGTCTTGCAGCTTTTGGCTGCCTGCCGACGGGCCGATTGCCAGCAGCGGAACGTAGCTGCGCCGATCAAAAATCTCGATGATCTGGTCGCGACTCGCCGTCACAACGTGGGCGCCAGACGGCGAGTAGCGCGCGGAGTACACCACGTTGGAGTGCGGCAGCTGGTGCACCGTTCGCCCGCTCTTGACCTCGAAAAAGCGGACGGTGTGATCATCGCTGGCGGATACGATCTCGGCCCCATCGGGGGACAGGTCGGCGGCGTTGACCGGACCGTTGTGACCCGCGAACTCGCGAGCCGGCCCTTGGGGTTGCGAATTCTCGCTGAGATCCCACAGCCTTACGCGACGGTCTGCGCCGGCTGCAAGCAGCTTCTTTCCCGCTGCCACATAGCGTAGGAAGCGCACGGCTGTCCCACCCTGGCCGCAGCCGGCCACGCCATCGCCGGCCCGCAGCAGCTGCGCCGGGCGTTTGCCGGCGACATCCCACAGCGCGACGCTGCCATCGCAACCGCCGATCGCCAGCGTCTGTCCATCTGCGGAAAAGGCCAGCGTGGTGATGCGTGGCGGTGACGGGCTGCCTGGCGGGGCGAGGATCAGCTGCGATGGCACCAGCACCACGCTTACCTGATAGAGCCCCTCCCAGTTCGGGCCGATGCTCTGACTCTCGGCGGCGGCTTGCATGGCCAAGCCCAGGGCCTCGATCTCTCGGCCAGGCTGCGCCACCAAGGCGGCTGCGCTGTGGCTGCGCGCGAGGTTCTTCGCCTGTCGCTCCTGCAGGCGTGCGCGGGCTTCCTGCTCTCGTGCGGTGCGCTCTTGCTCTTTGGCCGCGCGCTCTTTTTGCTGCGCCTGTTTCTCACTCCTGACCTGATAGACAAGCGCCAGAAGACCGAGCACCTGCCCGACGATCAGCACCAGGAGCGCCCCCGACAGACGAGCCAGCCGAATGAGCTCCTTGCGCTCGGCGGCTTCGCTGGCGAGGAGGAAGTCTTCCTGCTGACGGTTGAGGATGGGTTCGTCGATCTTGCGCAGCTCGCGTAGGCGGCGCAGCTTCGGATTGCGCCACAGCAGACCGGGCGCGTCGCGGTTTTCTTTGAGCCACTCGCGCACATCTAGATCGAGATCATCGAGGAGGAGGAGCTGGGTGGTCTCTTTCTCTAACCACTCGCGAAGTTGGCGCCAGCTGGTGACCAGCGTCTCGTGCGCCAGCATTACTTGGTCTTCGCTATCGATGGATAGCAGGCGGCCTTGCTGATGCTGTATGTCGTCGCGGACGCGGCTGAAGTAGTAGATCAGCTCGCGCGTTTTCTCGTCATCTTCGCCGTGTGGGACCAGCTCTTCGATGCGTCGGCGTCGCCGGGTCAGTACGCGCGATTTGTCATCCCTGTTCGTCGGATCACTGGGACAGACCAGGGCCAGAAAGAGACGCTTGGCGCGCTTGCGATCATCCGCGCTCTGCAAGAGCTGATAGAGCACATCGGCCCACTCATCGAGCGCGCCCCCGATGCCACCCATCTCGCGCAGCGCGGCCAGGCCATTCTGACCGGCGGCAATGCTGGCCCACAGGCGATGCAGCGTGAACTGGATGAGCGGCAGGCTGTGCTGGCCATGCCCCGCACCTGTGCCCAGCGACTGGCTGGACGAAGGGCCCATCGCCTCACTCACGAGCTGCTCGACGAGAGCGGGCTCCAGGGGGTAGCCAGCCGCTGCTGCCGGGGCGCGAATTGCCTCGGTCAGCTGATCGCGGTCGAGCATGAAGATCGATCGGTTGTTAGCCGCCCCCGAAACGATGCGGTTCAGCTCGCGGTGGGCGCTGAGCGAACGCTTGAAGTCCTCGCGCATCGACAAGAGCACGAGGATCTGGCGGGGGGCCTTGGCTGCCTCCAGCAGTCGCGAAATCAGCGTATGGACCTGCTCACGCGACTTGCAGAGAACAAAGATCTCTTCCAGCTGGTCGACGGCGATGACCAGCGTGTGGCTGCGCTCGCCGGGGTTTGGGGCCAGCCGATCGTAGAGGCTGACGATGCCGTTTGGCTGCTGCAGGAGGGCTTCGACTTCGTTGTATGACACCGCGCCGCTAGTGCAGCGCGACAGCGCAAGGGCCAGGCTGGAAAGCGGCTGATCGCCCGGGACCAGGAGGGCGATCTCGTTGCTGCGCAACCGGGGCAGATCATCGATGCTTCGTCGCAGCAGTGAAGCCAAGAGCCCGGCTCGCAGCAGCGAGGACTTGCCGCAGCCCGTCGCGCCTTGCAGGAGCAGGATGCGGGCGGGCGGCTGCTCACGCAGCAGTTCGGCGAGTTGACGTCGCAGCCCCACGACCAGCTCGGCGCGGCCATAGAACAGAGCCGCGTCTTCGATCTGAAAAGCCGCGAGGCCACGATAGGGGTTCTTGGCGATGAGCGGGGCGCTCTTGCTCTCGGCCTGCTGCAGCGCCACCAGCAGCGCATCTTCGTTGACGCGCGACAGGAGGACATTGAGCCGGTGCACGAGATCCGTGGCTTGCCCGATCTGGCGATGGATGTCGGGAAAGTAGTCGATGCAGAAGGCGTCGAAGTCAGCCACCGTCGAACAGCAGGCCAGCAGGGCATCGCGCAGACGGGGTCGCAAGCGGTTGGCTCGTACCAGCGACGACTCGCTCGGGACCGACGGCATGGCTCTGTCAGTCTACCTGCCGGCCTCGACAAAGTCATGGCTGACGGCGCTTGGTCGGGCGGTGAGTTCCGCAGCCAGGCAGCGGCGCTCGTTTTCCGGTCGGGGTTACAGCTCGGCGCGGATGCCGAACGACGGCAGGATGGGCAGGCCGGTGATAAAGGCGCGCTGCGAGTAGTCGAAGCTGTACACGGTCTGCTCGGGCTGCGGATGGTTGTAGACGTTGCTGACGTCGATATACAGCTTCATGCGCCAGGTCTTGAAGGTGAAGGTGCGATCGATGCGGACGTCGAGCTGATGGAAGTCTTCGATGCGCTCCAGGTTGCGTTCGCTCGGCGCTGGGAACTGTGGCTGGTACAGATCCGCGTCGCTGTCGTAGTAGCCACCGCGGGCCGGCGAGTAGGGGAAACCGGTCATGTAGCGGAAGCGCAGACCGAGTTCGAACTTGTAGGGCAGGTAGGCGTGCACCGCGGCGATCAGGATGTGCGTCTGATCGAAATCAAAGATGCGATTGCTGCACGTGTCGCAGTCGCGGCGCTCGCTGCGCAGCAGGGAATAGCTGAACCAGCCGAAGAAGTAGCGCGACAGCTTCTGGCGCAGAAGAAACGTGCCGCCGTAGATGCGGCCGCTGACTTGGCTGGCGGTTCGTTCGGGGCGGATGTCATCCGGCTGGGCGCCGCCGCCGAAGCGGCGATAAAGCTCGGACGGGCCGGCAAAGTCCCACAGGTGTTTATAAATCGCGGTGGCTTCGAAAAAGAGGCCTTTCCAGATCGCTTGTTCGACGGCTAGCGAGAACTGCGCGGCGCGCTCCAGACGAAGCTGGCGATTGCCGAAGGCGGCGAAGTAATCCTGCGGTGCCGGGTCCTGGCCGTACAGCCCCGCCCCGAACTTCAGCCAAGTGATCGGCGAGACCTGCGCCCGTCCCGACAGCCGCGGGTCGACGTTGAAGCGACCCAGGTAACTGAAATAGTCGACGCGCAGGCCGGGCGTCAGCGAGATCCGCTCATGTGGCTTCAGCGAGAACTCGGCGTAGTAGGCGGGGTTGATGTACGGGTCGGCGGAGTCGATCTGCAGCTTGGCCAGCGTGCCGGGTGGGCGCTGAAATTCACCTTCCCGCAGGGGCACGGGAACAGCCGCGCGCATGCGCACGTACGCGACCTGGATGTCAGCGCCCAGGAGCACGCGCAGCCACGGCAAGATGGCGCGACGTAGCTCTAGCCGGCTGTCGCTGT
The DNA here is from genome assembly GCA_035345735.1 of Pseudomonadota bacterium. Classification (GTDB taxonomy): domain Bacteria; phylum Myxococcota_A; class Polyangia; order Palsa-1104; family JAEUJZ01; genus JAEUJZ01. The sequence continues at coordinate 7,801 of DAORCZ010000241.1, forward strand.
TGAGGGCGTCGATCTTCAGCTCGACGCTGCGGCCGACGTGCAGATCGGTGCCCGAGAAGCCGGTGGTGTTTTGCAAGAGGATGTCCCAGCCATCGACGCGACCGCTCCAGCGCAGCACGCCGCGGTGGAACTGGATGTGCGTGGCGAACTCGCCGTTGACGCTGGGGTCGAGATCTTGCGGTCGGGCGAAGCGCAGCGCGATGTCGTCGTCGGAGCCGATGATCATCAAGCGCAGCGTGCCGGGTCCGACGGGCAGGTTGAGCACGGCCTGGTAGTCCCAGTAGATCGGCGCGTTGACGAAGCGCAGACCCGGTGGGCCGCCGAAGATCGAGTTCGCCAGGGCCAGTCCCGCATCCATGTAGCTGCGTCGCACGCCCAGAAGCAGCGAGCCGCGCTTGGACTCGGGTGTGTTCTTCAGGCCCTTGGGGGTGCCAAGCGGTCCCTCGGCTTCGACGCCGACATGGATGGGGTTGAGGTCGACGGCCCCGCCCCAGCGGTCGCGACGTCCGGCCCGCAGATCGACATCGATGGCTCCCGCGGTGGCGCGCCCGTAGCGCACGCCGAAGTTGTGCGGCATGTACTCGATGCTGTCGAGAAAGCCAGCCGGCACGATCGATGTCGCGGCGCCGTAGTGATAAAGCTGCGACACTTCGGCCGTCGCCAGGTACACGCGTGAGTCGTTGGGCCGGGCGCCTTCGATGATGAACAGGCCGGTGTTAAACGGGGGCCGCGCCACCCCGGGCAGGTTCTCGATGGCGCGCAGCGGATCACCGAGGGTCCCAGGGATCTTCGAGAGCTCTTCGGTGGTCAGAGTCTGGCGCGAGATTTCTTCCCGCAAGGCCAGCGAGTCGGCGTGCACCGTCGTGGCAAACGGTCGCGCCGGGGGCAGGGCGGCGGGGGCTAGGTAGTAGGTGACGCGGATGCGCTCGGCCCCACGGACGGTGAGTCCGGTCTCGGAAGCGCGGTGCTCGCTTTGGGCCCCGCCGCGAGGCTGGATGTGCACGCGGTAGATGCCGGGGGGCAGCTCGGGGATGCGAAACTCGCCGGCATCGTCGGTGATAGCGACGCGCTCGTCGCCGCGACCGCTGGCTGGCCGCAGCGTCAGGCGAGCGCCGGGGATGGCGGCACGGGTCCCACGGGCTCGCACACTCCCTTGCAGATCGGCCTGCTGTGGGGCTGGCTTCGCGCTGGCCTGTGGCATTGCCTGGGCAGGCAGGCCGGGTCCCTTGGCCGGCGCGGCGAGTGTATCCGCATGCCCTACCGCAGATCCCAGCAAGAGCCTCAGCAGCGCTGCGAACGGAAGGCCCCACAAAAAACGGTTTCCTCGTCGCTCAGAGGTGGGGCGCCAGGGCGGCATGGCGCCCGATTATAGCAAGCACGCCACAGACACGGATGCGTACAAAAACGCCACATAGGTCAGACCAATCCGCCTCAGAACATGGCTGTCGCTCTGCGGGTGAGAATCCGCGGTTTCCGACGGAAAGGGCAAGTTCATCGGCGATTGGCACAGAGGCTGCTCTAGCGACCTGGGCAGATAGGTTGTCGTTTCGCAACCAGCTCACAAGGAGAGACCCATGAACACCATCAAGACGCTTGCCCTCGGTATCGCCACCCTGTTCGCCCTGACCGTGACCCCGGCCCTGGCCGATGAGAAGCCGGCCGCCGAGAAGGCCGAGAAGGCCGAGAAGAAGGCCGAAGCGGGCAAGGAGAAGGCCGCCGCCAAGAAGGAGAAGGGCGCTGCCAAGGCCGACGCGGCCAAGGACAAGGCTGCCGACAAGAAGGAAGCCGGCAAGGAGAAGGCTGAGGCGGCCAAGGACAAGGCTGCCGACAAGAAGGAAGCTGGCAAGGAGAAGGCTGAGGCGGCCAAGGACAAGGCTGCCGACAAGAAGGAAGCCG
>DAORCZ010000242.1:0-9645 GCA_035345735.1 Pseudomonadota bacterium
GCACCGGATGGGCACGCACCTGGCCCGCCAGTCGCCGCAGGAGCTCGATGCTGTCTGGCCGAGCCCAGTGGATGTCTTCGAGGATCAGCAAGCGCGGCTGATCGGCGCGCAAAAGGACGTGCTCCAGCGTGAATAGCAGGCGAAGGCGGGCCGCTTGGGTGGAGAGCGCCGGGGCCTCGCTGATCGAGCGACCGAGGAGCGCGGGCAGATCGGGCACCAGCGAGCCGAGCACGCTGGCTTCGAGATCGCCAAGCGGCACTTCGAGGCTCAGGCTGCGCAGCGCCGGCACGAACAGATCGAGGCCACCGCGATGGCGATCCGCTTGGCCCCGCAGCACCGCGATGCCGCGCACCTGCGCCTGGGCTTTGAGCTCCTCACACAGGCGCGACTTGCCGACGCCACTCTCCCCGCCCAGCAGCACCAGCGCGCCCTGGCCCTGCGCCGCCGCCTTCAGCCAGCCCTTGAGGGCCTGTAGCTCGCGCTCGCGTCCCACCAGGGTCGCCGCCTGCAGGAAGCTCTCGCGCGCCGAGTCCTCGGCTGCGCCCTCACGACTGTCGTAGAGTTGCCGCAGAGCCTGCGCCGCCGCCTCCGCGGTCGCTGGTCGCAGGGCCGGATCGCGAGACAGCAGCCGCTGCAGCCACGCGATCTGCTCGGGGGGCAGTGCCGACTGCGTCCAGTCGATCTCCTCCGCCGTCCGTCCTAGCAGCGCTTCGCCATGACCATCCGGCCGCACCGCGGACTGCCCCGTGAGCAGGTGATAAGCCACCATGCCCAGCGCAAACAGATCGCTCTGCTCGCTCGGCGGCGCGCCGTACACCACCTCTGGCGCGATGTACCCCGGCGTGCCCGCAATCTCGCCATGCAGTCGCCCGCTGTGCCGCCGCAGCACCGATAGCCCAAAATCAAGCAGCCGCACCCCGCCATCCCGCGCCACCAAGATATTCCCCGGCTTGAGATCGCGGTGCAGGATGCCGCGGCGGTGCAAGTAGGTGAGGGCGGAGAGGATCTGCAGGAGGAGGTGGCTGCGTTCGGGGAGGGGGAGCTGGGTGGCGGCGTGGGTGATGGGGGTGGCGCCGCCGAGGTACTCCATGGTGAAAAAGGGCTGCTGGGCGGCGTCGAAGCCGTAGTCGAGGACGCTGATGATGTGGGGATGGCGGAGCGAGGCCAGGGTGTGAAACTCTTGCGTCAAGAGCAGGCGTAGCTCGGCGTGTAGCGGGGGCGCCGCGCCAAGGTCGGGGCTGAGCCGCGAGCCGTTGAGCATCAGCGAGACATCGGCCTGCAGCTGCGTGGTCGATAGCACGGTGGGCTCGTCGAAGGTCGATATGGCGGGCGCGGGGGCGCTGGCGCGCGGGGTGGGGCTGGCGTCGCTGTGGGCGATGAAGAGCTGGGTCGCGGCGTCGAGATCGGCGTCGAGATCGGCGTCGAGATCGACGGGGATGGGGAGCGAGGTCAGCGTGGGATCGGGCAAAAGAAGTCGTTTCAGCGCGACCTCGCGGCCCTCTAGGCGGTCGAAGGCGACAAAGACCTCGCCCATGCCGCCAGCGCCCAACCGACTGCGCAGCTCGTAGCGCTGTCCGACGCTGCTGCCTCGCCCACCCATGGGATCATCATACGCCGATGCTCACGGGGCAGGCGCTGATCCTGCACCGGCAGCGAGCACGGTCGCAGTGGCGTGCACGGCCAGCTCACCATCGGGCCCCAAGAGCCGGCCTTCGACGAAGACCAGGTTCTTGCCGGCGCGCAGGATCTGGGCCTCGCCAATGCAGCGACCGATGCGCGCTGGGCGCAGGTAGCTGCACTTGATCTCGACGGTGGGTAGGAAGCGCCGGGTGCGCACATAGACCGAAAACGAGATCGGCACGTCGAGCATGGCAGCAGCAAAGCCGCCCTGGATATTGCCGAAGTGATTGCCGAAGGCGGGCTGCGGCGCGAAGGCAACGCGCACCAAGCCGCGGTCCTCCTCTGCGTCTAAGAGCTCAAACGGCGTGAGCTGAAGACAGACGGGCTGCGCGGGCAGTTCGAGGGCGGCGCGAAGCGCGGAAAGCGCGGACATGGGCGACTCCTGGGCGGGCGGGGGAGGCCCTGCAGCCTGCGCCCGAGCCGGAGGTTGAGTCGAGAAAAAACGGCGACAGCTGCCCGCGACCCACGTGGTGAGGCCCGTCCTCCCGGGCGCTAGACCGCGGCGAAGGTCGAAAGTAGCGCGTCGATGACGGCGCGGATGTTGGCGTTGCGATGCCGGCCGCGGGCGTGCACGGCATAGATGCCCGGCCCCGGCTGCGAGTAGGCATCGAGGATCGGAATCAGTCGCGTCTGCGCCACCAGATCCGCGACCATAAAGTCGAGCACCTGCGCGGCCCCCATAGACGCCAGAGCGGCATCGACCAGCGTCGGTCCGTGATCGACGAGCAGCGGGCCCGCAAGCTCGGTCGGCTGTCCCCCGAGCATCCATGGCCGGGCCTTGCCGTTGGGGGCAAGGAAGCGCAGTCCATGGGCCAGATCTTCGATGCCCTGCGGCACGCCGTGCTGCGCCAGATAGGCGGGGGATGCAACGATGACCCAGCGCGTCTGGCAGAGCTTGCGGACGCGCAGGTCGGCATCCTGTGGCTCGCCCACGCGGACGGCGAGATCAACGCCTTCCTCGGCGAAGCGAGCCATGCGGTCGGTGGAGTGCAGGCGGAAGCTCAGCCGGCTGTACTTCTGGGCAAGCGGTTGCAGCGCGCGGACCACCAGGCTGGTGACGATGAACGAGGCCGAGATCACCACCTGTCCCTGCGGTGCGCTGCGCGCCTGCTGGGCATCCTGTCGCGCCTCGCTGATGGCCTGGATGGCCTCGCGGCAGCGCAGGAAGAACGACTCCCCCTCTGGGGTCAGCGAGACGGCGCGTGAGCTGCGCTGCAGCAGGACCACACCGAGCTCGTCTTCCAGCCCTTTGACTGCCTTGCTGAGCGCGGCCGCGCTCACTCCCAGCCGCGAGGCCGCCCGGCGATAGCTCAGCTCCTGCGCGACGGTGACAAAGGGCACGACCCCGCGAAACAGGCCAGCGGTGGCTCGATCGTCGCTCATCTTGGCTCCTATTGTTAACCCACGGTTAACGTAAGAACACGCCCGGGCGGGATTGTCAACCTGGGGTCAGGATCGCAGACTGAGCCTATCCACAGCGGCCCGCCGGCCTGGCCCAGAAAACCGGGCTCGCGTCGCCGCGAACCTCAACGATGGACATGATGGAGCAGACGATGAAGATCGCAGTTCTGGGTACGGGCATGGTGGGCGAGGCGCTGGGCACGAAGCTTGTGCAGCTGGGACATCAGGTGATGATGGGCTCGCGCAGCAAGCACAACGAGAAGGCCAGCGCCTGGGTAAAGGCCAATGGACCCCTGGCGGCCAGCGGTACCTTTGCCGAGGCGGCAGAGTTCGGCGAGCTGGTCCTCAACTGCACCTCGGGCGGGGCGTCCCTGTCTGCGCTTGAACAGGCCGGCGAGGGCAACTTGGCCGGCAAGATCCTGTGGGATCTGGCGAACCCGCTCGACTTTTCGCGGGGCATGCCACCATCGCTCTTGGTGTCGAACACCGACTCACTGGGCGAGCAGATCCAGCGCGCCTTCCCGACGGTTCGCGTGGTCAAGACGCTGAACACCGTGAACTGCAACCTGATGGTCGATGCCCGGTCGCTTCCCGGTGAGCACACGATGTTTGTCGCCGGCAATGACGCCGAGGCCAAGGCCACTACGCGTGAGCTGTTGTCGCAGTGGTTCGGCTGGAGCGAGATCATTGACCTTGGCGACATCAGCGCGGCCCGCGCCACCGAGTCGTATCTGCACCTGTGGCTGCGGCTGTGGGGAGCGCTGAAGAGCCCGGGGTTCAACCTGCACATCGTTCGCGGATAGAGCCGTTGCACGCTGCGCCACCTGCCCAACCAGCCGGTGAGCGCGACACGAGAGCTGGAGGGGAGAGGTCCATGAAGCCCATCGCACTTGTCACCGGAGCTACTTCGGGTCTGGGAGCCGCGGCCGCAACGGCTTTGGCTCAGGCCAACTTCCACGTGCTCATCGCTGGCCGGGATGCGGCCCGCGGGGCCGAGGTCGTGGCGCAGATCGCGGCCCGCGGCGGCGAGGCCGAGTTTCTGGCCGCCGATCTATTCACCAAGGGGGGGATCTTGGCGCTGGCTGAGCAGGTCAAGCGACGCACCAAGACGCTGGCTGTGCTTGTGAACAACGCTGGCGGATCGTTTCAGGCGCGGCAGAGCACCGCCGATCAGATCGAGCGCACCTTCGCGCTGAACACGCTGGCGCCGTTTCTGCTATCGCAGGCCCTGCTGCCTGAGCTGTCTGCGGCCCGCGGCCGCATCGTCAACGTCGCGACCGGCGTACCGAAAGGAACCAAGGTGCAGCTCAATCAGCTGATCGATCCGCCGAAGTACTCGGGCTTCTCGGCCTACTCGAACGCCAAGCTGGCGCTGATCGCAGTGACGATCGAGCAGGCCACACGCTATGCCGGCCAGGGCATCACCGCCGTCAGCCTGCACCCGGGAATCATCTTGGGCACGCGCTTCGGGCAGGACATTCCCAAGCCGGTGTTGGCGATCATGGGCGTGGTGGCGCGGGTGTTCCGCATGAACTCCAGCCTTGAACAGGCGACGGGGCGCTTCCTGCAGGCGGCCACCGGGACAGCCCAGACCGGCACCTTCTTTGATCAGGGGAAGACCGGCACACCGCCGCAGCAGACGCAGGACACAGCCTTTCGGAGCGAGCTGTGGAAGCTGCTGGAAGAGCGGTCGCGGTAGGGGGGGAGGGATCGTTCTCTCGTCGCTGCGTGGCCGTGTGATTGCGAGCTAGCGGCGCTGCGCGATGGCCAGGATCGACGTGCCGAGCGGCAGGGTGGCGTGCCGCAGCCAGCGCTGCTCGGGAGCCAGGGCGGCCAGCATCAGGCGGTTGAGTGCGGCGTGGTTCTTCGACTCGGTCAGGTCGGAGATGCTGCTCGCCACCGGGCGGCCCAGCGTCGCATCACGCAACGTGCGCAGTCCCTTTACGCCAAGCGCAGCAAAGAAGAGCGGGCCAAAGAAATAGGTGCTGTGCTCGACCGAGAAGCCGCAGCGATCGAGCAGCGCGCACAAGCCGGCCTGCGTGTAGCGACGCTTGTGGCGCTCTAGATCATCCCAGGGGGACCACAGGATCGGGAATGCCGGAACGGTGATCATCACGAAGCCATCGCGTGCCGTCCGCAGCGCATCGTGTAGCTGCCTGAGCACAGTGACATCGTCGGGCAGGTGCTCGATCACGTCGAAGAGCAGGATGCCAGACCAGCCCTCCTCGGGCAGCGGCTGCGTGACATCGAGGCGCAGGAAGCGGCGCTCACCAGCGGTGGCCCCCAGTCGCTGTTGCGCGCGCTGGGCGGCAATCTCCAAGGCCGAGCCATAGACATCGCCGTAGTCGACGCAGTAGCCGTGCTCGTTGAGGTGGGTCGCGACGGTGCCGATGCCGCAGCCCAGCTCGATCAAGCGCAAGGCGGCGGTTGCGGGGCGCGCTGCACGGAGCTGATCGAGGATGACGTTCCGTCGGTGCACATGCCAGTAGTGGCTGTGCTCTAGCTCGGTCCGCAGCGCGAATTCCGCGCCATCGAAGTAATCCCGCCCCGCATCCTGCGGAGTGCCCAATCGATCTTCATAGCTCGCCACGTTACCGGCTCCTCACCCCGGGGTCGCCGCGAGGGCAGCGAGCGTGCCGGAGCACAAAAGCGGTAGCGTGCGGCTCGCGCTGCGGTCAAGCGGGATCTGTGGCGCTCTTGCGAAGAGCCATCGGCCCCTGGCCTTGGGCGGCAGACCCGTCGCTTACCCCGCTGGGCAGAACGTGACGTTTAGCTGACGGCCGCCATTGCAGGTGAAGAAGCCGGCCTGGCCCGCTGCCATCGGGTAGTCGTCATAGGCGAAGGAGTAGACCGTCCCGCACTGTTCGTGAATCCACTTGGCGTACTGGTTATATGGGCGACCGGTGTTGTAGTACTGCGGCACGTTCAGGCTGTCCGGATTGTCGAGCATGCCGCGGGTGATGGCCGAGCACCACTTGGCGCTGGTGGCAAAGAAGCCTCCCGAGCAGGCATAGACCTGCGGCGTCTTGTCGGCGCCGGGGTTGCACTGGCCGGGATACATCGCAGCGCAGCGACGGATCTCCGAGTCGAGTCGCGAGCAGATGCCGGGCCGTCGCGGATCGCTGGCGTATTCGCCATCTAGGCAGAACGAGCGCGGTGCCAGACAGACCGTGTTGCCGCCCATGCTGTAGCGCAGTCCATCGGGACAGGCCGAAGCGATAGAGCCCGCGATGCTGCCGTACGAGCGATTGCACTGCACCATCTGACAGCCACTGCTGCTGCCGGTGGCGGCGATGCGCATGGGCAGGCCCAGGTGGTCGACATACGTCAGGTTGTAGTAGATGTTCTGGCCGCCGCCCCCGTCGGGACCCAGCGTGAACTCGGCTTTCTCAAGCTCGCGCGGGGAGGTCGGGCTGGGCAGCGTCTTGTAGGCTGAGACGCGGCCACTTGGATAGTTGCCAGGCGGATAGTAGGTGTAGTCGCTCCCCGGTCTTAGGCTGCGATAGATCTTGTTGCCTGCCCCCTCGCGCTCCAGCGGCTCATCGCGGACTCCGCTGAGCACGACGTGCAGATCGAAGGGGCAGTTGTTCTGCACCACCACGGGCACCGTGCCCGGAGGTCCCGATCCGCCGCCGACCTTGTCGAACGTGAAGTGCTGGTTGCTGGTGCCGTGGTACGGGTACTGCACGAACGGCGTGCCGTTGTCCGGGCGAGCCCAGACCAGATCAACCGCCATGTCGGTATGCCGCGCGTGGATGCTGAACTGATTGCCGCCGCGAGCGATGAAGCGGAACTGCTGGTTCGCCCCGCCCCCATACGACCACTGCTGCACGATGGCGTTGGGCGCGGTGCTGACGTCCTTGATGTCCAGTCCCTTGCCGCTGTTGACGTTGATGATTTTCCAATAGCCACCGCCCACCGGCGCGATGTGAAACGTCTGCGCGACGGTGCCATTGCAGTCCCACTCTTGCACCTTGGCCCCGTCGGCAGGGCTGGCTGAAGAGATGTCGATGCACTTGTTGGTCGCAGCCGAGCGAATGACGTAGTCCCCTTCGCTGATCGACGACACGATGACCGGCTCGACAAGGCTCTGCAGGGCATCGCTGGGCGGGGGCGACTCCCCGCAGCTAAAGATGGCGGCGAAGCAGACTCCAATACCAAGGTGGCGGATGTTCCGGCGTGCAGGGGATGACATGGGGGTCTCCAGGCGAGGGTGGACGAACTACCGAGAGTGGCTTCCTGCGGAAGTCGCACGGCGGCAGCTACCGTGCCGACTTCAGCCAAACCACAGCAGGTGCCGTGGTTCGTCTAGCCGACCACCCAACGACGCTGAGCGCCTCGTAAGGGCCGACTACGCAGGCCCGCGACAGTCACCGCAGCCAGCCAGCCCGGCAAGCAAAAAGTGCGTCCTCGGCCGCTGCCAGTCCTGCATCCGCAGCCGCAAGCCCTCCCCGCTACACCGCAGTCCGGTCCGCTGCACCAGCAGCACGCAGCGCTCGCTGGCCCAGTCACTTGGCTCCGCGCCCGCCGTCCCTACGGCACCACCTGCCCCGCCCGCAGGCCCTGCAGAATCCACGCCGAGGTCGATATCCCGCCTAGCAGCGGCGCCTTGTCCGACAAGACCAGATCCAGCGGACTCGTCGCATCAAAATCGACATTCCCAAACGCAATCGCCGTCGGCGCCCGCCCCACCGCATAGTGCGACAGCCGCCCCGTCGCATTCTGCGGACTATCCCCCGACACATACGTCACCAACCGCCGCCCCTTACTCAGCAACGCCAAGTCAGGGCGGTTGTCGCTGTTTACGTCGGTGTCAAAGACAAAATTCTCTCAGACGGGGGAAGGCTTATTTCAGTTTTAAGCGCTGAGGCGGAAGGGGCTTGTGAAATTATGTAGTAGCAGGAACGGCTTTGACGGTCCCTGGTTGACGTAGAAGCATGTTGCTCGACACGGTACGCAGCAGAGTCCATGACTCAACAGGGGGCGCTGGTGAATTCACATTCAAGGCGACATTCACTCCGAAGCAGTGAGTAGGGCGGCGATAGAAGAAGACAAACCGGTGACTGCTCTGCGGACAGCGGATCGGGCCGAAGCCGCGTTGGCACATATAAGCTCAGAGCAAGGAGGCCCTTGCGGACACCGGTGGGCTGGGGCGCGAAATGGAGGGCCCCGCGCTAATACATCGACTGGGTTCTGATGCGGCCGCGTTCCGGTCGCCTGGCAAGGTGCCGCCAGGCGTCGTCGTGCAAGTAAGTCATAGGCAACGGATCGACTTGAGGATCTTGTCCCTGAGATCCTTGTAGAGAGCAGGGTCAGCGGCACGGATCTCAAGCGTCATCACCACGCCTAGCTGCGCATGCTTGAACCCCACAGCGACGATCTCAGTCGGCGGGATGTACGCAGGATGATTGTTGGCGTCCTTCACGATCACGCACGCGATGTGCTGCTCGGCGCGGGTCGCGCGGATCATCTCGGCGCGACGGCCGCAGATCTGGATCGGCGTCCGCTCCGCGATCGTGTAGCCCTGGTGGTCGCGCGCGAAGTCGTCGAGCGACTCATCGCCGTGGGCGCGAAGCAGCAGCCTTATCGCCTCGTCATTGGTCGCCAGCCTACGCCCCTGGAAGAAGACCCCACCGACGTCCCAGGATGTCAGCTCCGGCGTCACGTCAGCGAGCCCATCGAACGCAAGCTTCGCGCGCTCGAACCGCTGCGGCGCGAGCGCGACGGCCGTATGGGTCTGCTGCGGGGCGCGGGCCGATGCCGGGGCCGATGAGACGGAGGCCGAAGCCGCCTTCGCGGGGAGCGCGGGTTCGCCCGTCGCGGCCGCCTGCATGCACAGACCCAGAGCCGCGACCGCGACCGTCCTCTTCGACGCCATGCCTTGAGGATAGCAGCATGCCAACCCATCGTTGGTTGACGTAGGGGTCCCCTCCCGAACCGCAGGATCTTGGCCAGCCGCAGGTCGCACTGCTTCACCCGGTCGCTGTAGAACTCGCCGGGCGGCACGAGGTTGACGTCGAGCTTGGCGGCATGGCCAGCCTTGATGAGCCGATGTTGGCGATGTGCCTTATGCAGCAGTTCAACCAGTGGCTGGAAGCGGGCCACCCCGCACCGCTTTTGGGCTGGTGTGCATCACGGCGCCTCGCCCAGCCTGCGATACGATGTCAGGCAGGGGGGATGAGGATGTCGACGAAGAACGTACGAGCGCTGCTGTACGAGGCCCTGAACGCGGTTCAGGTAGCCCCGCTGGTGCTGGCTGCGGGCTGCAATGGCCCGGTTGATGTGTCGCTGTTCAATCCGATCCAATGCAACGACATCGGCTACATCGACGTCGCTAGGCTAACTCCCGCTAGGCCAGTCAACTACATCGAATATCGTGCGGTCGACGGGACCAACGCGACGTTCAAGACGCTCTCGCAGAGCGGCAGGGCCTGCGCGAACGCGACGAGTCCCACGACCTGCCTCAGCGAGTTGGATTTCCAGGTCAGCCGTTCGCCGACCAGCTTCCGCTGGCCCTGCGTTTCGAGCGGACTGACCTGCAGTCGCAACGTGCTGGCCACCACG
>DAORCZ010000243.1:0-9630 GCA_035345735.1 Pseudomonadota bacterium
ACCGACGTTCGCAACGAGTGACGTCGCCTGGCCCTGACGCGCCAGAAGACCAGCGGCGGGATAGATCGACCCCACCCCGCTCTGCAGGAGCGCCAGCACGTCAGAAAAGCGCGGATCGTCGGCCGACATCGACTTAGGGCTGAGCCGCGACCGCGACCTGGCTGGCCACCGAGCGCAGGCCAAAGAACAGAAGCTGTCGCCCAGCCACCGTCGTAAAGGCGGGCGCACCGACGGTGCCTTCCATCGTCTTGATCAGCGCGGCTTCGACCGGCAAGAAGCCCGTGACCGGACCGACCCGCGCCGGATCGTCCGCCGCGGCGTAGGCACTGGCCGCCAGCAGCACTGTCTCGCGTCCGGCCTGACCGTTCAGCGCCACATCCCAGCGCACGCGCCCGACGGGCGTGACCTGCCTGCGCACTGCGGCCTGGGCGATGCGCTCGGCGGGCATCGCCTTGCTATCGCCTGGTGGCACAGGGGTGGCGCTCGCGGTCAGCAGCGTCGGGCCCAAGCGCAGAGGGGGCCGGGCATCCGGCGCGGCGAGATAGCGCAACAGCGCCGCCTGCTCGCAGTCGGCGACCCGCAGATCACGATCGTCGACGGAGAAGAACAGCGAGACGCGCTCATCGGCGGCGACCACCGCGACGCGCCCCAGCTTTGCCCCTGCCGAACCCGTCAGCTCAGATGCCGACCACAGCGGGGCGGATTGGCTGACTTTTTCGACGGTGTCGCCCTTGACCACGGCCAGGCCGACATCGCCGGCGGCTCCTTGGTAAAACAAAAGAATCTGCTCTTTTCCGTCGCTGCCGGCTAGTCGCACGGGTGCTGGACTGCGCAGCCCGGCGCCTTCCCAGGCGGCTTCGGCGGCCAGCACTTCGTCGGGCTCAGCCTCGGCGTTGAGCTTTGCGACCGGCAGACTGGCGCGGAACAGCACGGTCTTTTCAGGCGACAGGCGTGGGCTCATGCGGCCCCAGATCTCGACGGTGTCGGCGCTACTGCCGGCCGGCGCATTGCTGGCCAAGATCGCAGGCTCGTCGAGATCCCAGCCGAAGCGTCCGAGCGCATAGGGGGCATCGGCATCGACGAAGCGATAACCGGACAGCCCCGAGCGCGGCCAGCGATCTGGTAGCACCGAGGCATCACCCTGCGTGCCACACGCCGCGGTGCCGGCCAAAACTGCCCACAGCGCCGCAGCAGCCCGCCACGCGCCTGCGAATTTCAGAGTCGCCATCGCAGCTGACCTCCGACCTGAAAGACCTGTCCCCCGACGGTGAAGTCCCCGACCAGCGAGCGCGGATCGAGCTTGCGAAAGCGCCGCAGCGGCAGGTGCGTGAACGCGCCAAACACATCGATCGAGAGCGGCTTGGGCAGGATCTGCGACAGCCGCGATAGCTCGACCCCCAGGCCCAGGCTGAAGATGTGACGGTCGCTGTCGCCGAAGCTCGACTCGCCGTCCTGCTCGGGCACCGGCGAGGGCTCGTAGCGATAGCCGCCGCGCAGATCGAGGGCCAAGCGACCACTGAGTGCCCCCGACAGCGCCCGCCACTCGACGCCGACCGCCGGCATCAGCGTGTCGTAAAAGCCCGGGTCGGGATACGGTCGCGACGGGGCCAGCTTGACGAGCTCGTTGAAGCGCCCGAGATCGACGTTGAGCATGATGCGGGCGGCCGGTGCCGGCTGCTCGCTCCAGCGCGAAAACGTCAGGTCAAAGCTGACCAGCACCGACGAAAAGCGCGCCGCTGCACCGGCCACTAGCTGCCAGGGCTGAAACAGATCGACCGAGTACGCAACCTCTTCGAAGCGGGCGTCTTTGACCAGCGGATCTTGGCCGGCATCGCCGACGTCGCCGTGGATGTTGAAGCCCTGCTCAAGCTCCAGCAGGAACTTGTGGCGATAGACCAGCGAGAAGCTCAGGTTCGGTGTCGCCTCGAACAAGAGCCCCACCTGCGGATAGCGGATCGCCAGCAGGTTGACATCGACGGAGGACTCGAGCGCGCTCTGCTCGGGATCAGACAGCGAGACGCGACCGCGCAGATAGACGACTCCCTTACTTCGGGACATGAACGTAAGTCCGCCCCCGAGGTAAAGTCCGCGATAAATATGTATCGCCAGGTTGGCGCCCAAGAACATGCGCTGCGGCCGGTTCTCGTAAAGCTGCAGCCGCGGCCGATCGAAGCTGAGCACGCGGATGCGCGTCGCCTGCTGGTCGGGCAGAAACAGCGTCAGCCCAAACGCAAAGCGCAGCCCAAACAGCCGCCCCGGCAACAGCACGCCGACGTTGAGCCCGCGCGAGTCCATCAGGTCCTGCCCGGTGCCCGAGACGTTGACCAGCGGTCGCGCCAGCTGATAGCCCAGGTCGAGGCGCAGATCGGTGCTGCGCGCCAGGCCGGCCGGGTTGTAGTAGCCGGCTGCGGCATCGTCAGCGACTGCTGAGTACGCCGAGCCCATGGCTGGCGCCCGCGCTCCCAGGCCAAAGGCATCCGCCGGGTTCGCCGCGACGGGACGCGCCCAGAGCACAAGCAGGCCCGCCAGGACGGCCAGCGCGCCGACGAGCGGGGGTCGAAGGTTGGCCCTCATAGCTGGTACCCCAACATCGCGCCCAGGACGTATGCCCCGCCGGCCAGCGTCGAGTGCGGTCCTAGGATATGGCCCTGGGCATAGGCATCGAGCGACAGCGGCACCCGGCCGGTCAGCGACAGCCCCAGCCCGGTCGATAGGATGTGACGATCGGCGTCGTGCAGGTTTGAAGGCCGCGACTCCGGCGTCGGAGCCGGGGCGGGGGGATCGGGAGCCGGGCTCCACTCGAACTGATAGCCGCCGCGCAGTGCCAGGCTCACCGTCTGGCTGATCGCCCAGGTCTTCTCGACGGCGACACGCGGCACCAGGGTGTCGTGGAAGCCGGGCAGCGGCAGCTTGGCGGCACTCTTGGTCGCTGGCAGCACCGGATACTCGTAGGCCGACCAGTGCTTCCAGGTGGCCTGCGCTACCAGCAGCAGCGACGGTCGAACCCGACCCGCGATCTCTAGACCGAGCTGCAGCGGATCGTACTGGGCCGAGCCCGCGAAGTAGATCAGCGGCAGCTCAATCGGCAGCGCGTCGCCGAGCTTGGTGCTCACCGTCAGGCGATACGACGAACGCGAGGCCCCGCGGAACACCGCTCCCAGCGCCAGCTTGCCGTCGAGCCCCTGCCAGCGCACCCCCAGAATCGGCGCATAGTCGACGGTCAGCTGCTGCTCGGAGATCGACGTGATGCGGCCGCTGCCGTCGGGGGTAATGGTGATGGTGCCAACCAGCGCGGCCAGCGCGATGGCCCCACCGCCGATCGAAAACCCCGCCGGCAGCCGCAGTCCGAGGCCCAACAGCACCGAGACCACCTGGGTCCGCCCATCGATAACCGGGGCGCGCGGCACATCGGGAAAGGGGTCATGGGCGCGGTTGATCAGGCCAAACGGCGTGTACAGCGACAGCGCCGCCCCGACGCGATCGCGCAGCACGCCGCCAAGCGGTAGGGTAAACGCCCCGCCGAACAGCAGGCCCGCCGTCGAGTCGATGGGGTAGTCCAGACGACTGCCGTCCTCGGCCGTGCCCAGCGACAGGCGATAGTCGCCGTACACCGTGCCGACGGAGAGCTGGCGACCGCTCTGCCACAGCCCGGCGGGGTTTCCGTACACCGCATCAAAGCCCGAGGCATAGGCCGCCCCGGTCCCGGCCATGGCGCTCGTGCGACCGCCCATGCCAAAGAGCTCAGGCAGCGAGGCTCGCGCTGGGGTCGGAAGCGCCACCCCCCCGAGTAACAGCAGCAGGCCCAGCCCACGCAGGGGCGAGAGCGAACGGGAAACGCGCGACGCCAGAGCGGTCATGAGGCACCCTTTGCGCCGTCGCTGCGCTCGCGCAGGGTGGCGGTATCCAGCCACAGCGTCACCGGCCCATCGTTGACCAGCGACACCGCCATCATCGCGCCGAAGCGCCCCGTCGCCACGCGCGGTCCCAGGCTGCGCAGCTTGTCGACGAAGTATTCGTAAAGCGGCTCGGCCTGGGCGGGGGCCAGTGCGCCGGTGAACGACGGTCGCCGACCGCGACTGGCATCGCCGTAGAGCGTGAACTGGCTGACCACCAGGATGGCGCCCCCGACGTCGCTCAGGCTGCGGTTCATGTCTTTGCTGGCGGTCTCGCCCTCGCCGGCCGGCTTGGGGTCGGGGAAGATGCGCAGGCCGGCGATCTTGTCGGCCAGGAAATCGGCCTCGGCCTTGCCATCCGCCGTCCCGATGCCGAGGAGCACACACAGACCTCGCCCGATCTCGCCAAGGAGCTCGCCGCTGTCCGCTGTCCCCTCGGGCCCAGAGCGCACCTCCCGGACCTCGGCTCGCGACACTCGCTGCACCACCGCTCTCATGCGGACTCCCTGCCTGTTGGCTATCGGTTTGGCTGGCTGCTGACCTGGGCCGCTCCCGAGCGGGGCGGGCCTGACAGAAGCTGCGCGTAACACAGCCGCATTTGCCCTGTAAAGCCAAAGCCCGTCGCGTCGAATTCCTTGCCCGCCGCTGCCGCCCGCGGGTCCAACCAAGAAATCACCCGCTGCACGCCGAGGGGGCCCCATGAGCCACTACAAGCACCGCGAGCCCGCGCCCAGCGCCGAGGCCTTCGTCATGCCCAAGGAGCTCCACTTGTCGCCGTCGGCCTACAGCTCATCGATCTCGCCCTACCCGGACTCGGATCCACGACCGCTGGCCGCCACCGCCGCCACCCTCGCCGGCAACAGCCTCGACGAGGGCCCCGCCGCCGCACTCGAACAGACGCTCGACGGCGTCGAGTTTTCCAAGGTCAGCGCCCAGCACGTCATCGACCCCTTCCCGGTCAAAGACTGGGACCGCTACGAGCTCATCAAGCTGCTTGGCCGCGGCGGCATGGGCGCCGTCTACCTGGCCCGCGACCGCCGGCTCGGCCGCCCCGTTGCCCTCAAGTTTCTGCGTAACGACGACCCGCACCTGACCGCCCGCTTCGTCCAAGAAGCCCGCGCCCAGTCCCGACTCAGCCACCCCAATATTTGCAAGGTCTACGAGACCGGCGAGATCGAGGGCAAGGCCTATATCGCGATGGAGTACATCGATGGGCAGTCGCTGGATCGGGTCGGCAAGCGCCTGCCGCTCCTGGAAAAAGTCCAGCTGCTGCGCGACGTCGCTCAGGCCCTGCACAGCGCGCATGAGCTGGGCATTATCCATCGCGACATCAAGCCGGCGAACATCATGCTGACCTCGCCGAGCAGCGCGACGTCGTCGGGGGCGGTGGGGCCGCGGGCGGTGCTGATGGACTTTGGATTGGCGCGTGAGTCGGGGGACGCGGCGGGGCTGACCGAGTCGGGAGCAGTGATGGGGACACCCGCCTACATGTCGCCAGAGCAAGCACGGGGCGAAGGCCGGCGGCTGGAGCGACGGAGCGATGTCTATGGCCTGGGCGCGGCGCTCTACGACCTGCTGGTCGGGACGCCGCCGTTTGTCGGCGACAGCGCGGTGCGCATCATCCTGCAGGTGCTGACGGTCGACCCGGTACCGCCGCGGCTGCGCGATGCCACGATTCCCGAGGCGCTGGAGCTCATCGTCCTTAAGTGCCTGAACAAGGAGCCGCATCAGCGCTATGCGACGGCAGCCGAGCTGGCGGCCGATCTCGATCGCTTCCTCCTGCGGCAGCGGGTGCAGGCGCGACGGCTGGGTTTTTTCGAGCGGCTGTACTGGAAAGGACGGCGCAACCGACCGCTGGCAGCGGCGATGCTGGCGCTGGTCTTGGTGCTCATCGGCTCGCTGGGCTATGGAGTGCGCACCGCGGTGCAGAGCGCGCGACGCGAGGCCCTGGCGCAGAAACGGGCAGCGCTGGCGCAGCGGCTGGGGCAGGCGGTGCAGGACCTGGAGTGGCTGGTGCGGACGGCGCACATGCTGCCGCTGCACGACATCGGGCCGGATCGCGCGCTCTTGCGGACCCGCATGGCCGAGATCGAAGCCGAGATGCGCTCGTTTGGTTCGCTCTCGGCTGGGCTGGATCACTACGCGCTGGGCCGCGGCCACCTGGCGCTTGCCGAGTGGGAGCCTGCGCTGCGTCAGCTGCAGGCGGCGCGGGCGGCTGGTCTCGACGAGCCGGGCCTGCACTACGCCCTCGGTCGCGTGCTGGGCGAGCGCTACAGCCAGGCGCTTTCCGATGCCCGCAAAAGCGGCGACGCCAGCTATTTTCAGCAGCGCAAGCGCGAGCTAGATGCCGAGTATCTGCCGGCGGTGCTTAGCCATCTGTCGGCGAGCCGGGCGGACAAGACGGTGTCGGGGAGCTTTGTCGCGGCGCTGCTCGATTTCTATCAGGGACGCTATGCCGCGGCGCTTCTGCACGCCGGGTTTGCCGCGCGGGCTACGCCGTGGCTGTACGAGGCGCGCCGGCTTACCGGCGACGTCAAGCTGGCTCAGGCGCTAGATGCCCGCGATCACGGGGACTATCCACTGGCCGAGTCGCTGTTTGGGGAAGCGATGCGCGGCTACGAGGCCGCGAGCGACATCGGCCGCAGCGACCCCCAAGTCTACGAGGCGCAGGCCGAGGCATGGATTCGACAGGAGGAGATGGCGCTGTATCGCGGTCAGGATCCGCGACCCTTTTTCGATCAGGCACTCGCCGCCGCGGAGCGTGCACAAGCCGCCGATCCCGAGGGGGGAGCTGGCCAGACCAAGGGGGCCTTTGCCTACGTCTTTATGAGCCGCTACGCCGGCAGCCATGGCCTGCCCGAAGCCGAGCTGGAGCGGCTGATCACAGCTCAGATCACGGCTGGTCGCGCCGCCATCGCGGCCCACCCACAGGACGCCTTCGCCTACGAGGTCACTGGCCTCGGCTATCAGACGCTCGCCGAGCAGAAAGTGGACCGAGGCAGTCCGGTGCGAGACCTCGTCGAGGAATCGCTCTCCCTGCTCAAGACGGCGATTCGGCTGGAGCCGCGCTCGCCTTGGCTGCTGAACGACTATGGGATGTCGCTGGCCATCGCCGCCGTCGATCAGCGAAATCAGAAGGCCGATCCGCAGCCGCTGTTGCGCCAGGCCATCGCCATGTTCGAGCAAGCGGCCACGCTCGACCCACAGTACGCACTGCCGCACAACAACCGCGCCGCCTGGCTGCTTGAGCTAGCTGACTGGCAGAGCAGCCATGGGCAGTCGCCGGTCGAAGCCATCACCACCGCGACCGCCGCTGCTGAGCGAGCCATCGCGCTCAACCCAAAGAACCCGCTCGCCTATGGCAACGCGGGGCAGGCCCAGATCAAGCTCGCCACTTGGCAGCGACAAGCTGGCCACGATGGTCGGGTCGCCGCCGAGCAGGCCACTCGGCTCTTGCTGGCACTCCTCGCTCTTGACCCTGGGCTGACCGCGGCCTATCGCGACGTCGCTACCGCGTATGCCCTCCTCGCCTGGCACCAGTCCCACTTGCACCTCGACTCGCGCGCTGCGCAGGCCCAGGCCTACGAATATGCTCATCGCTGCCTGCGCGCCGAGCCTGCGGCGGCCGACTGCCAGAAGCTCCTCACCCCACTCTCGAACTAGCCGGTCTCGCGCGGCCGAGTCCCCATCGGCCAGTCCCCATCGGCCCAGCCCGAATCGGCCCAGCCTCGGGTACCCGCCCAAGCCCGCGCCTAGGCCTAGGCCGCTGCGCGGCGCCTGCCGTCGCCAAGACACGGCGGCGCTCCGGAAACCGGATTGCCTGGGGCGGGCGGATATGGTCAAGTCCATCTGAACATCCTTGCAGGTATTTGAATAAGGGTTTTCATCGATGCCACTCTCCGCGTTTCACCCCCTCGTTCAGTCCTGGTTCACTCGTCGCTTTGGCGCCCCGACTCTGCCGCAAGAGCGTGCCTGGCCGCACATCTGCGCCGGCCGTCATGTCCTGGTGTCGGCGCCAACCGGTAGTGGCAAGACGCTCGCGGCCTTCCTCGCCAGCTTGGACGTGCTGTTTCGCCAGGGTCTCGACGGGGGACTGCCGCCGCAGACCTCGATTTTGTACATCTCGCCGCTCAAAGCGCTGTCGAGCGACGTGCGCAAGAACCTGCAGACGCCGCTTGCCGAGCTCGAAGCGGAGGCCGCTGCTCAAGGCCTGTCCCTGCCGCAGATCCTCGTCGGGCTGCGCACCGGCGATACCGCCCCGCACGAGCGCCAGGCGATGGCTCGCCGCCCGCCGCACATCCTGGTGACCACTCCCGAGTCGCTGTATCTGTGCCTGACTGCCGAAAAGATGCGCCAAGGGCTCTCGGCGGTGCGCACCGTGATCATCGACGAAGTGCACGCCATGCTGCCCGACAAGCGCGGGGCCCACCTCAGCCTGTCGCTGGAGCGCCTCGATGAGCTCTGCCGGCAGGCGGGGCGCCCGACGCCGCAGCGCATCGGACTGTCGGCCACGGTGCATCCCATCGCCGAGGTAGCACGCTTCCTGGTCGGGGCTGGCCGCGTACACCCCGCCCAGTCGGGAAGCCCGAGCATTCCAGCGGATGCCACACCCAGCTCTGACACGGCCGAGAGCCCGGGGGTCGCTGACTGCGTGGTCGTCGACGGTCGTCCCGATACGCGGCGCGAGCTGGATCTGAAAGTCTGCATCCCGCAGCAGCCGCTGTCGGCGATCTGCAGCAGCGAGCAGTGGCAGGACGTGCACGACCAGGTCGCCGACCTGATTCGCAATCATCAGACAACGCTGGTCTTCGTCAGCACGCGACGGATGTGCGAGCGAACCGCGCACACGCTGGCCGAGCGCCTGGGCAGCGACGCGGTCATGGCTCACCACGGCAGCTTGTCGCGCGGTATGCGTCAGCGAGTCGAGGAACGACTGAAGCGCGGTGAGCTGAAAGCCGTCGTCGCCACCGCGTCGCTGGAGCTGGGCATCGACATCGGCGCCATCGATCTGGTCTGTCAGCTGGGCTCGCCGCGCGCCATCTCGACGTTCTTGCAGCGCATCGGTCGCGCCAACCACCGCCCCGGTCCCGACGCCGTGCCCCGCGCTCGCCTGTTCGCCATGACCCGCGATGAGCTTGTCGAGTGTGCCGCCCTGGTACGAGCCGCGCATGCCGGTCAGCTCGATCGCCAAATCATGCCGATCGCACCGCTGGATGTCGTCGCGCAACAGATTGTCGCCATCTGCGCCGCCGCCGGTCCCGAGGGGGTGGATGAAGGCGAGCTCTTGGCCCTGCTGCGACGCGCCTGGCCGTTCCGTACGCTTGGCGACGGAGACTATGCGGCGCTGCTCCTCTTGCTTACCGAGGGGGTGGCGACGCGGCGAGGCCGACCGACCGCCCACCTGCACTGGGATCGCGTCAACCGACGCCTGCGCGGCCGGCGAGGAGCGCGACTGTTTGCCGCCCAGAACGGCGGCACCATCCCCGAGCCGAACGACTTTGAGGTCGTGCTCGAAGGCGAGGAGATCGTCGTCGGTCGCCTCGATGAAGAATTCGTCGTCGAGAGCAGCCCAGGTGACATCTTCCTGCTCGGCTCGACAGCCTGGCGACTGCGCGGTGTGCGCGGTGGCCGCGCCTATGTCAGCGACGCCAACGGCGCGACTCCAACGGTGCCATTCTGGGCCGGTGAAGCCCCGGGACGTACCTTCGAGCTGTCGCGTGCCGTGTCGGATCTGCGC
>DAORCZ010000244.1:0-1727 GCA_035345735.1 Pseudomonadota bacterium
CCACGCGCCTTGCTGTCGGGCAGCGCGGCAAACAGATCGCGGATGTGCGTGAAGACGCCGGTGTACGTTGCGGGGTTCGAGCGCGGCGTGCGGCCGATCGGTAGCTGATCGATGTCGATGACGCGATCGACATAGTGAATGCCTTCGATGGTTTCGTAGGTGCCAACCTGGCACTTGCTGTGGTGCAGCTTCTGCTTCAGCGCGCCCAGCAGCGTGTCGATGACCAGCGTCGATTTGCCCGAGCCTGACACCCCGGTGACGCAGGTGAAGACGCCGACCGGAAAGCGCACGGTAATCTCGCGCAGGTTGTGCTCTTTGCAGTTCTTAAGAACGAGGTAGCGGTTCTGGCACTGTCGCCGCGAGCCGCGCACTTCGATCTTCTTGCGTCCCGACAGATAGGCGCCAGTCAGCGAGCCGGTAGACGACATGATGTCGGCGGGCGAGCCCGAGGCGACGATGCGGCCGCCGAGCACACCAGCGCGCGGTCCCATGTCGATGACGTGATCCGCGGCGCGGATGGTGTCCTCATCGTGCTCAACAACGATGACGGTGTTGCCGATGTCGCGCAGGCGGAACAGGGTCTCAAGTAGGCGCTGGTTGTCGCGCTGATGCAGACCGATCGACGGCTCATCAAGGACGTACAGCACGCCGGTCAGCGAGCTGCCGATCTGGCTGGCCAGCCGGATGCGCTGTGCTTCGCCGCCCGACAAGGTGGCCGCCGTACGATCGAGCGTCAGGTAGTCGAGGCCGACGTTGACCAAGAAGCCCAGACGATCGCGCACCTCTTTGAGCACGCGATCGGCGATCTCCATCTGCCGCGGGCTGAGCTTGAGTCCGTCGAAGAAGCGCTTGGCGTCGCGGATCGGCTTGGCGGTCAACTCATTGATCGGCAGCGAGCCGACCTTGACGAAGCGCGCCTCTTTGCGCAGCCGTGTGCCCTGGCACTCCTCGCAGGGCGACTTGTTCATGTAGGGCGAGAACTCTTCGTACGCCGCTTCAAAACTGTCTGAGCCCTGGGCTGCGGTGCCCTCTTCTCGTCGCCGGCGCTCGTATTCCGACAGCCTACGCTCTAGGTTTTGGATGACGCCTTCGAACTCTTTTTTGTAGGTGTGGCGGCGGCCGTTCTTCTCGAACCAGAACTCGATCTCTTCACCCTTCGAGCCGTAAAGGATGATGTCGCGATGGGCCGGCGGCAGCTCGAACCACGGCGTCGTCATGTCGATGGTGTAGTGCCCGGCGATGGCTTCGAGGATCTGCTGAAAGAAGGGACCGTTGCGCTTCTCCCACGGCTCGATCGCGCCCTCGCGCAGCGACAGATCCTGCGTCGGGACGATGAGCTCGGGATCGAAGAACATCTTGGCGCCAATGCCATCGCAGGCCGGACAAGCGCCCGAGGGGTTATTGAACGAAAACAGGCGCGGCGAGATCTCGGGATAGCTGATGCCGCAAGCGACGCAGGCGAAGCGCTCGGAGAACGTGATGTCGCCGTTTTCATCGGTGATGCCGGCACCGTCGGCCAGGATGGCTTCATCGTCGCCGCCGAGCAGCACCGGCGAGATCTTGACGATGCCTTCGGCAAGCTGCAGACCGAGCTCGATCGACTCGGTCAGGCGCTGGCGGACATCGGGCTTGACCACCAAGCGATCGATGTAGACCTCGATGGTGTGCGACTTGTTCTTGTCGATCTTGATGGTGTCTTCCGACAGATCGAACAGCTCGCCATCGAC
>DAORCZ010000244.1:1827-8077 GCA_035345735.1 Pseudomonadota bacterium
ACCGTCGAGCGAGGGTTCTTGCTCGTCGATTTCTGCTCGATCGAGATGGCCGGCGACAGCCCCTCGATGGAGTCGAGATCGGGCTTGCCCATCTGCTCCAGAAACTGCCGCGCGTACGTCGAGAGCGACTCGACATAGCGTCGCTGTCCTTCGGCATAGATGGTGTCGAAGGCCAGAGATGACTTGCCCGAGCCAGAGAGCCCCGTGATGACGACGAGCTTGTTCCGAGGCAGCTCGACGTCGATGTTCTTGAGGTTATGCTCGCGCGCGCCTTTGATAATGATCTTGTCCATGGTTCCTGCTTGCTGCGGCTGGAGCCTCTCCGGCGGTGCGGATGCTATGGGCACACAGTAGGCGCTGGCATAGCATGGACGTTTGGCGACTACAATGGGGAACCGTGTGGTTGTGGCGGGGGAAGTGTGGTTGAGTTCGCTAGATCGGCGGCGTTTTCCGGCGATGGCAGCGACGGGGGTGATTCAGACGGGGGCTGGGCTTGCGGGTGAGGATGGGGCGGCTGAGGCGGACGGCGGCGGATGCGGCGTGGGTGGCCCGCCCTCGGGCGGGCGCTAGCCGATGTGGACGAAGCGGTTGATGAGCCAGTTCAGGCCGCCGGTGACCAGTGAACCGATGAGGGCCGCGACAAAGCCATCGATGCGCACGCCCGAGACAAAGTGGTCCGCCGCTAAGAACAGGCCGGCGCGGATGACCAGCAGGAACAGACCCAGCGACAGGACAACGAGCGGCAGGCTGAGCAGAGCCAAGAGCTTGAACAGCAGCGCATCGAGCAGGGCGAAGACGATGGCGAACTTCACAGCGCTGCCATAGTCCCGCACGGTGATGCCGGGGACGATCTTGGCGGCGAGCATGAACGAAAGAGCGTAGAGCAGGAAGCGAACGACGAGCGCGATCATGGATTCTCTCCGACGGAAAAGCGGGGTTTGGGTTAGGGGTTGGGAAGATCTCCGCAGCGCTCAACGGGAAGCGGAGCGGCGGCCAGTGACCGGGGAGAACGGCCGCGGCAGGGGCTCGCTGACCCGCGGTTTTGCGTGCGACTTTGATTATGCGTCAGGCTGCGCAGTCAACAATGACTCTCGGAAGAACCGCATGGTTGCGCTATGCTAGACCATCTTTCCGAGGCGAATGTGAGCCAGCGTGATGATGAACACCGCTCCGGGTCGCTTCCGACACCGGGCAGTCCCCCCTCTGGCAACGCGAGCAGGGGTCTGGCGAATTCGCCAGACGGCGCGACGCTGGTAACCAACACCGTACCGCCTCCGGCTGCTGAACCTGCCGGGACGCGCGAGCGCGAGACCGCAGTCCTTCCGAGCGTGGCCCCCGGCGCCAAGCTGCGACAAATGCCTACCTTGCGCGAGCACATGTCGGCCAAGAAGGTCCTGCAAGAGCTCAATGCGGCGGCCCGCGATGCCGCGCAAGCCGACTCGCCTAGCGTCGACCCCGTAGGTGCCGGGGCGGGCCAGGCTGCTGAGAGCACGGAGCCTGGCCTGCGAGGCAAGGGCGTCCCGAAGCTGGGTTCTGCTTCGTCGGAGGCCGGGGCGCGAGCGAATCGCGCAGCGGCGGTTGGGCGCGATGAAGGCCTGGCTGATCCGACGATGGTTGATGCGACCAGCCTGGATGCGATTGCCGGCAGTGCCGGGCCGCTGTCGACGGGACAGCTGGCCGTGATGGAGAGCTTGGCGTCGGGTGAGCAGACAGCGATTCGTCCGGCGAAGGAGATGCCGACGGCCACCTTGGTTATCGAGGCGGCTGAGCCGAGCGCCCAGGTCGAAGCTCCTTCGCGACGCAGCCTGGGCAATGATGCGACGCAGTTTGTGCCAGTGCCCGAGGGAGGAGAGGGTGACAGCGGCCCCAACGAGGCCAAGAGTCGCCCGGCGCCGGCCCCGGCCCAGAGTGCCCCACCTGGTGGGGCCAAGACACAGCCGCTGGCGACGATTCGTCCGTCACGTCCAGCAGGCCAAGACGCCACGCTGGTGCATGAGCACAAGCCGCCGACTCGCCCTGACTCGACGCTGGTGATGCGCGACGAGCCCTCTTTGGGGGTGCAGCGCACGCAGCTAATGGAGATTCCCGCTGACGAGACGGCGGTGAAGCCGCTGTTCGCGCAGGGGCAGGATCGCAAGAAGAGCAGTGCCGATTCGCCCCGCAACCTCGAACCGCCCACGCTGCCCGGCAACATGGGACGGGGCCGGGCTCGTCTGTGGGCTGGGCTGTGCCTGGGCTTGTTGATTGGCGGCAGTGGCTGGGCGGCTGGGAGCTGGCTGCTAGAACGTCAGCGCGTCGCTGAGCTGGCGACCCAGTCCCGAGCCGCAATCGCCGACGCCCAGCGCCATGGCCGGATCGCTGATTACGTGGCGGCAGAGGCCATGCTGAGTCGCCTCCTCGTCAAGCGTACGACCGATGGCGCAGCGATGTCGGCGCGTGCCCTGGTGCTAAGCGAGGCGCAGTACGAACTAGGCGGGGTTGCCAAGTTTGAAGGAGGCGGCGAGAGTGCCGCAGGGGCGAGCCCCGAAGCCAAGCCTGCCGCTTCGCCAGGGAGTCCACCGTCCGCCGAAAAGACCGGGACGGCTGATGGCAGCAAGGGCGGTAGCGAGCCCAGCACCAGCGCCTGGGCCACCGCGGCGCAAGCTGCCGCTCGACAGGCGGAAGGCGAGACCACGGCAGTGGCCTATTCGGCCCAGGTCTTGGCGGCATTGTCGGCCGGCGATCTCAAGGCTGCGGAGCGTGCACTGGAGCGCCTGCAGGCCCTCGCGCCGTCGGCGGATCAGGAGAGCGAGCTGGTCGCGCTGCCACCGGGCTGGCGGGCTTATCTGGCAAGCCAGACGGCGTTCCTCGCCGGCCGTGACGAAGAAGCTCAGACTTTGCTCAGCGACGCCTTAAGCAAGAGCCAGCTGCCGCTGTGGCGTCGGCACCTTGCTGAGCTGTTGTTCCAGCGCGGTCGCTATGACGAGGGCTTGGCGCAACTTTCAATGGCCGAAAAAGATCAGCCAGATCTTTGCGGCGTGCAGATCGATCTCACCTGGGCCAAGGCCCGACGGGCGGGAACCGCGGCGCAGCGACAGGGTTTGGCGGAGCTGACCGAATTCTCGGCGCCACCTCGCAGCGGGGCCGACCCTTGCGGTCGCGGAGAGCGAGCCCGAGCGGCGCTGCTCTCGGCGGAGCTGACCTTGGATAGCGATCCGGCTGCGCGCGGTGATGCGCGGGCCGCGCTGGCGCGGGCGCGGGCCATGACAGCCCCGGAAGATGTGCTGGCCGGTGATCGTCTGGCGGCGGCTTGGCTACGGACCGGCGATCCCCGCTTGGCCGAAGTGCAGAGTCGCAGCGGACTTTCGCACCTAGCCACCCGTCGCCGCACCCGCCTACTGCTCGCCGAGTCGCTGCTGCGGCTGAACCAGGGAGCCGAGGCGCTGACCACGCTGGAGCCACTGCTCGCTGGCTCGGCCGGCATCGAAGACAGTGAAGCGGCGCTGCTCAAGGCGCGCGTTCTGCTGTCGCTCAATGACACGCTGGAAGCCCAGAAGCTGGCGCGCAAGCTGGTGGCCAGCACGGGCGTGGCGCCGCAGGTCCGAGCAGGGGCGCAACGAGTGCTGGGCCGCGTCTCCCTGATCCTCGGCGAGCCGGCGACCGCGCGTCGTACGCTGGAGCCGCTGGTGCGGCAGCTAGCCGGTGCCAACGCGACCGATTCACAGCTGCGCGATGAGCAGCTAGATACCCAGATTCTGTGGGCGGAAGTGCTGCTGTCGGTGCGCCCTGCCGAGCAGAACGAGGCTCGGGCCATCTTGGAAGCGGTGGTCACACGGGCCCCCGAGCGAATTGAAGCCCGCCTACTTTTGGGGCGGCTGTTGCGCGAGATCCAGGAGTGGGGCCAGGCCGAGCAACAGCTCAGTGCCGCCCTGCGCACCGATGAGCGACACACGGGCGCCCGCCGTGAGCTGGCCGGTCTGCTGATGCAGCGCGGCGACTACGCCAAGGCGCATGCGCTGTATCGCGAGCTGGTCAAAGAAGAACAGGATGCCGATTTGTTGATCGCCTCGGCCCGCGCCGAGCGACTAGATGGGGCGGCTGAGCCGTCGCTGGCTACCCTGGGCACGGTCAAGCGGGGACGCGGTGAAGTCACCGGTAAGTACGATGAAGTCCTGCTGATCGAGAAGGCGCGCACCCTGCTGGCCCTCGATCGCTGCAGCGAAGTGCAGAACCTGCTGCGGCCGCTGCTCCCGGACATCTCGCAGCTCAAGCGACCGGCGCTGCCAGCGCTGCTGATTCGGGCGCAGCTGTGTTCTGCGCTCCCGGGTGAGCGGGCTGCTGCGGCGGCGCAGGGACGCGGTCTTCTGATGCGTTTGCCGCCCGCCTGGCGGGCCGATGTCGATGTTCGCTTGGCCGAGTGCGAGCTACTGGCTGCGACTGGCAATTTCCTCGCCGCGCGTCTGGGCCTGACCGCATTGGTGGCGACGCTGCAGACCATCCCGCCGACCAGCGTGGGGGAAGAAGCGGCGCTGCGGCAGTATTGCCAGAAGATGCTGGAGCGCTTGCCGGGGGGGCCGGTGCTTGCCCCCGCCGCGCCCGCTGCCCCGACCCCACCGCGCTAGCGCGAGCGTGCCACCTGTAGCTCGCGGGTGTCCGAGCGGCCGTGGTCATCGACCGCGCGGATGATGTACTTGCCGGGGCTGGTCGGCAGCTTCCACAGGTAAGGCTGGCCCGTCTTCGAGCGACCGATGAGTGACCCGCCGACGAACCAGAACACCTCGCTGGCATCGGCATCGGTGATGGCCGAGAGCGCGATGCTGTCTCGGCGATCGCCATCGTTGTCTACCTTCCCGCTGCCATTGGTCAGGGTGTAGACCACGCCCCGTAGCGGCGAGGTAATGCTGGGCGGCTGTCCTTGGCTCGACTGCGCCGTCAGATCGCAGCCGGGGCCGATCGCAGGGGGCGGCGTGCGGCGGGGCAGACCGGCTTGCTGAAAGAGGCGCAGCAGATCGGAGGGCCAGAACTCGTACACCTCGACCCGGCCACGGCCTGCCTTTCCCGTCGAGCCACTGCACATCTGCTTGCCGGTCAGCTCATCGATCAGCACCGGTCGGTGAATCTGGCAGACCTCGATCGGCGAGCGTCCGGGGATGAACCACGTGTTCTTCTTTTGCGGACAGAACTTCGACGGAATCTGGCCTGAGACCGCGCAGACCGGCACCCGCGCGACGTTGCTGGGCAGGGGACGTGGCGGCTCGCTGAGATCACGCAGGCGAGCAAAGAGCGCATCGCCGATGGCGAAAAACAGCGGCGCCGCCGCCGTCACCCCGACGAAGGCCGGGTTGCCTTCACCGTTGAAGTTGCCGATCCAGACGATCAGCACATAGGGGCCCAGCGTCCCGGCGGTCCAGGCGTCGCGGAAGCCATAGGACGTGCCGGTCTTCCACGCCGCGCGATAGGGCTCGATGGTAAAGCGCAGGCTATTGGTCTCGGCGTCACCCGGGCGCGGATTGTCTTTGAGCATCTCGATGGTCATGAAGCTCGACTCTTCCGAGAGCAGGCGCAGGCCACCCCCCGTCGGGTCGCTCTGACGAAAACGCAGCGGTCGCAGCATGCCGCGGTTTGCCAGCATGGCGTAGAGCGCCGCCAGCTCTTCCATCGTGACCTCGCCGCCACCAAGCACCAGCGACAGGCCATAGTGCTCTTCGGACTTGAGGCGCGACACGCCAGCGCTCTTGAGGAAGGCGTAGAAGCTGGGATTGGTGAGCTTCGCAGCGACGGTGAGAGCCGGCACATTGCGCGATCGCACCAGCGCTTCCTTTGCCGACACCGGACCAGCAAAACGACCGTCAAAGTTCTCTGGGCTATAGGCGCCAAATGCCAGCTGCGCATCCTTGAGCATGGTCAGCGGATGGATCGCTCCCTGATCGATGCCCAGGGCATAGATGAACGGCTTGAGTGTCGAGCCGGGCGAGCGACGAGCGGCAAAGCCGTTGACCTGCCCCTCGATCGGGGCATTGAAAAAATCGGCGCTGCCCACTGCGGCGCGCACGCTCATGTCGCGGCTGTCGACCAGCATGGCGACGGCGTTGGTGATGCCAATGCGACGGTTGCGCGCGACGTAGCCTTTGATCTGCTTTTCGACCAGCGTCTGCAGCGGCAGATCGAGGGTAGTCACCAGTTCGTTTCTGCCCGACGGGTTGGCCTTGCGACCCGCGCCGATCGATCCGGCGTCACCCCGCGCCTGGGCCAGCAGCGCATCGACGAGGTG
>DAORCZ010000244.1:8177-9626 GCA_035345735.1 Pseudomonadota bacterium
ACCTGCGAGGCCTTGCCGCGCAGGCTGCGCGACTTGATGCGGTAGTGCAGGCGCGCTAGCTGCATCGGGATGGTCGATCCCCCCACCCGACGCTCGCGCGCGACGTAGGTGACGTAGATGGCCCGCAGGAGGGCCAGCGGATTGACCGCGAAATGGCGATAGAAGTGCCGGTCTTCGTGCAGCAGCATCGCCGCTACGAGGTTCGGCGAGATGCCGCGAAGTGGCGTCCACAGCCGGTACTTGTCGTCCTCCGACAGCGTCAATCGCAGCAGGCGGTGGTCGCGATCGTAGACCGCGGTCGACGACGAATACGCGGCCGAGAGGGGCTTCCGCGGCAGCAGCCGCAGCACCAGGCCAGAGAGTGCGAGGAGGAGAGGGGGGAGGAGGAAGAAGGCCGCCGCGAGGAGGAACCAGCGTCGAAGACGAGGCCAGGCGGCGCGGAGCATCGGGCCAGCGCGCTCTATTTTATTAGCGCGCCTGATAAACGCTTAGCATGCCGACGTAGGCATAGCCGCCGAAGAAGAGCAGCAGGAAGGGCAGCGACAGGTAGTGGCCGTTGAAGGTCGCCAGCACCAGGGCGATGGCGAAATACAGCGCGGTCATCACCTCAATCGCCGGCACGATGGTCTTGGCGGCGCGGTACTTCTTGCCGGTCCACTTCTCGATGCGAGCTTTGACGCCGTGCTTCGGCGTGCGCACAAACTCACCCGACTCGCGGCTGAACAGCGCTTCCAGCACTGCCCGCGACTGATTGATGCACAGGCCGATGCCGAGCGACATCATGAGCGGCAGGCTCTTGATCACGCGCCACCAGCTACGCGGGGCGATCTCGCGCTGGCTGGTGATGTAGAAGGCGCAGACGGACAGCGTCGTGCCAAAGAACAACGGCAGGTCGATCAGGAGCACTTCGCGCAGACCGTGCTGCGTGCGGACAAGTAGGTTGGGTAGCAGCAGCAGCGACAGCAGGAACAGCAGCGGATAAGCGAAGTTGTTGGTGAGGTGGAAGAAGGCCTCCAGCTTCACGCCAAACGGCACGTTCGAGCGCAGGATGGTCGGCAGCAGCTTCTTGGCCACCTGGATCGAGCCCTTGGCCCAGCGGAACTGCTGGCTCTTAAACGAGTTCATCTCGACGGGCAGCTCGGCGGGCGAGACGACATCGGGCAGGTAGACAAACTGCCAGCCGCGCAGCTGTGCGCGATACGAAAGATCCATGTCCTCGGTCAGCGTGTCGTGCTGCCAGCCACCTGCGTCTTGGATGGCCGAGCGACGCCAGATGCCAGCCGTGCCGTTGAAGTTAAAGAAGCGACCCGAGCGGTGCCGCGCGGTGTGCTCGATCACGAAGTGACCATCGAGCAGCAGGGCCTGCAGCTCGGTCAGGCGCGAGTAGTCGCGGTTGAGGTGCTCCCAGCGCACCTGCACCATGCCGACCTTGGGATCCGAGAAGAAGTG
>DAORCZ010000245.1:0-9622 GCA_035345735.1 Pseudomonadota bacterium
ACCTCGCCTCCCTCCCTCTGCAGAGAGTTGGCCGACCTCCACTCATCCGCTGGCTTCTAACAAAACCAGGTGCAGCTAGCTGTCGTCTGCGAGCTTTCGGTTTCGGAGAATCGGGAGTTAATAGGCGACCGCGGAGTCGGCGGCTTTGCTGGGGGTGGGCTTTGCGCGGGCAGGCGCCGCTTTTTTCATCGCGCGGTTTATTGGGCTCGGCGCAGCCATCGGCACCGGCTGGTGGTTTTCTGTCGGTTGCGCCATCATCTGCCGCTCTTGGGCTGGCATCGCTTGCTGCTGAGGCGGCGAGCCGCAACTCTTTTGCCACTGGGCCCTGGCCTCAGCGAGACCCCGAGTGGCGGGGAAGGACTGCTCGACGCGGATCAGTGCGGCGTTGGCGTCCGCACAGCGTCCTTGGCGCAGGTAGTCCTGCACCGCCTGAAGAAGTGGAAGATTGCCACGATCGCTGTCGCTGTTGCCGACGCGCTGAGCGGGCCCAGTCTGCTGGCGCACTTGGTTTTGTGCGTATGAGCCGGAGTTGCCCTGCTCGCGAGCACGTGGGGGGGCCGCGTAGCTGTTTTTCTTCTCGTCCTCGGTTGCCGCTGATTTTTCCTCCCCATCGTTTTGCGCATAGCGCTCGGGTTCTTGCGAGGGAGCGGCAGGAGGGGGAGGCGGACCGCTGGGCCGTGCGCCGGCTCCACCACTTGGCAGGCTGCCGAGCTCTTGATTGGCTAGTTCTTCGATCATGCGCTGGGCCCGGCGAGCCTGCGTCTGGGCGATCGCGTCGCGGACACCTCCCTCTCCGTCTACCGGAGGCGAAGGAGCGGGGGCGGCCGAAACAGTCGGCGCTGCTGGGGCCGACGTCGCAGGCGCTGGTGGGGATTCCGCTTCTTTTCGGTAGTCGTCAAGCGCACGATCGGCCTTCGACTTGGCAAGCTCGAGCTTGGGCTGGGCCGCCTTGCCTGTGCCATAGCCGTCGTTCAGCGCCATGACTTTGCCGTCGAGGGAATCGCCAGCCTTGTCGCGTGTGCTGCGGAGCCCGAGGGACTTCTCAGGTGGTCGCGTGCTCGGGTCTGGGCGTGTTGCCGCTGTCGGGGCTTGTGCCAGGCTGCTGCTGGCTGCGGATCGAGATAGCTGAGCCCAGACCTGCGGTTTTGCATCGCTACCCTCCGCAGTTACGCCCTTTCCTCTGTTCGCGCCGATAGTAGTCGCTGCGCCGACGGCGTCGGTAGCCGGCGTGGCCGTTCCTGGCAGAGGTGTCGCCGCCGGCGGCACGACTGCCACCGTCGGGGCGCTAGGCGCCAAAGCCGTTGCTACTCTTGGCACCGATTCGAGTGGTGGGCTCTGAGATTTCACCGCCACCCAGATCAGCGCGGCAGCCGCGGCCGCAAAGATACCTGTCGCCGGATTCGTGAACACGCGACGGAGCGTAGGCGACCGGAACGCCAGGAGCTTGCCACCTCCCACGAGCGCGGGGTCCGTCGGCTTGGCTGCGGCGGCCTGTTGCGCCGCCTGCTGCATCAGCAGCGCCGTCATTCGCTGTGTCGATTCCGCCGCCTGCTGCGGCTTAGGCAGCTCTGCGAAGGCGGAACGTACGCGACGGTGACTCTCCAGCTCTTGGCGCAGAGTCGGGCTGTTCTCTAGCTCTGCTTCCACCTGCGCGCGCGCATCGGCCTCTAGCTCTCCGTAGAGATAGTCCAGCAACCGCTCTTCGTTTCGCTGTGGTTGCGTCATGGGAGTGCCCGAGCCATGTCTTGATACTCATCGAGGGAGGCGCGCAGCTTTTCTAAAGCATAGCGCATCCGACTCTTCACCGTGTTTTCGGAGATGCCGATCACATCGGCGATTTCCTTGAACGACAAGTCAGCCGACTCCCGCATCAAGAAGACCTCCCGCTGATCTTCGGGAAGCTCCTCGATGGCGCGCTCCATGCGGGCTCGCAGCTCGGTGCTGACCGCCTGGCGATCGACCGGCATGCCGCCGTCCGAGGTGCGGTCCAGCAGGCTATGACCCTCTTCATCAGGGGCATCGAGGCTCTGCGCTTTGCGATGCTTGCGTCGTCGCGAGGCGTCGATGCACAGGTTGCGAGCCAACGTGAACAGCCAGGTCGTAAATTTTGAGCGAGGCTCGTAGCTGCCGGCCTGCTTGACGACGCGCAAGAACGTCTCTTGCGTCAGGTCTTCGGCCTGCGCGGTGTTGTAGGTCCCGACCGAGCGCAGCACGAATTCATAGATGCTCTGGCGATGGCGCTGAAGCAGGATCTCGAAGGCCCGGACATCGCCGGACCGGAAGCGCAACATCAGCGATTCGCTGGCGTCCGTGTACACCAAAGACCTCAAAATCCACGAGGCGGTCTGAGCCCGATATGGTATCTCACAGGCGTACACGTACAAAGCCTTTTTCCTCAGTGGTCTCTCGTTGTCTATGCGGCGCCTCCGTCGGTCATTTCCGACGCCACAGCCAGGTCTGGCGCCCGTCCCTCACTTCCTGTAACGCGCGAGTCGGCTGTGCGGTCTCTTGGCGGCGACTCGCTTCTTCCTTCTAGTTAAGGCGAGCCAGTGACCGTGACGTCCACTCCAGCGACAAGATCTGAATCCAGCTTGGGAATTTCCGGTCGTCAGGCTGCGGCGGCGACCCACCTGAGGCCCGCGATTGCTCGAGCTTTGCCGGTATCGCATGTCGCAGGATGCCGGCTCTTGGAAGAGGTGGCGGCCGGGGGGCACGCGGTCGTTTATCGGGCTACGCACGAGCGGATCGGTCGCCCAGTTGCCATCAAGGCCCTGCGCACCGACGCCATGGCTGAGCCAGGACTGCGGGCGCGATTTCTCCGTGAAGCGCGCATTCTCGGCCGCTTCGCACATCCCAACCTGCCGCAGATCCACGACGTCGTCGAAGTCGGGGGGGCGTTGTTCCTGGTCTTGGAGTGGTGCGGCGGCATTGACCTGCAGGACGCGCTCGTCTTGGTACCCCAGCTACCTTGGCCCGCTGCGCTGGCGATTGCCGTGCAGACGGCGCGAGCGTTGTCGCATGTCCACGCTCGGGGCGTGCTGCACGGTGATGTCAAGCCATCGAACCTGATCCTGACGCATCGCGGTCTACTCAAGCTGATCGACTTCGGCGTCGCCATAGTTCCGTCGGAGGAGCGAGGCCGGTCGGCACCGCGCCTGGCGACCCCCGGCTACCTCTCGCCTGCCTCACACGAGGGGCGGAGCGAGGCCCCTGATGCACGTCAGGATCAGTATGCGCTGGGGGTGGTCTTGCATCAGATGCTGTACGGTCACCGTCCCGGTGGGGCTCCGCTCGACGGCAACGCCGCTTCGTCACCAGCGCCCTCGGCCCTGCGGGGACTCCTGTCGCGCTGCCTGGAAGAACAGCCCAGCCGTCGCTATGCCGAGCTCTCTGAGCTGATCGATGCGGGGCTTGGCCTCCTGCGCAGTCATGGGTCGGGCGACGAGGTGGAGCACGTTCGTCGTCTCGTCGCGCTGCTGGAGCAGCCTGCGGCCTAGGGCCGGTTGCGAATCGGGCGTGTGACTGCGATGACGGCGGCAATCTCGGGCGAAATCCGCGGCTTGGCAGTGAAGTCGCTGTGATAGAGTGGGAACTTGTGACGCCTTCTGGAAGTCCGCCCAGCGGACGGCAGGAGCAGCCCAGCCGACGTACTCCACGCCTGCCCGAGCCGGGATGGTCCCGGCGATGGTGGGTTCGTGTACTCATGGCGCTGGTCCTGCTTTCGGCGGCGCTGAGCGTCGCGATACCGGTCTGCGGTGCGTATGTCGTCGAGAAAGTGGTCGTACCCCGACTCGCCGAGCGCTACGGGATCGACCTGAGGTTGGCTGAAGCGCGCATCCGACCCACCCGAGTGATGCTGCGCGGTCTCATCGTCCGCATCCCGGGGCGTGCCGATCCGCTGACCTGTCCTCGGGCTGAGGTTCAGTTTCGTCCCCTCTCGCTCCTGAGCGGTCAGCTTGAGCTGACCACCGTGACGATTGATCGGCCGCTGATTCAGCTGATCCGCGGCGGCGACGAAGACAACGTCACCGAGCTTCTAAGCCGCGTTCGGACGCCCTCTTCCGCGCCCAGCGAGCCGGGGCGCCGTCGCCGCATCACGGGGCCGCAGACGCTGGTGCTGCAGTCCGCAGAGCTTGATATCCGCGACGAGCTGGGCACCCTGCACGTCGGTGGCGTCGATGCGACGGTTGCTCGCAGCGGCGCCAGCCAGCTGACCCTGCACGACAGCAACGCCGAGGTCGCCGGGGGCGCCAGCGCGCGCGCCGGGCGGGTCATTGTCCGCTGGAACAGCGAGGGCCGCTTCATGCCCCTCGGACTGCCCGAGGTCGAGGTTTTTGGCGCCGCGATCGTCCCATGGCGTCGTCTGGCGATGACCGGTATCAACGGCACCATCCGCCCTGACGCAGCCGAGCCGACCCGCGCCGTGATTGCCCTGGCCGGTGGCTATGGCGGCGTCGATCGCGAGCTCTGGCAGGCCCGTGGCTGGGTGCGTCCCGACGGCAACGGAAACCTGCGTAGTCAGCGCGGCGCCGAGGCTGAGCTTTCGATCCTGGCGCAGCGCTTTCGCTTGTCGTCCATCGAGCCGATCCTGAAAGACACGCCGATCATCGATGCGGAGCAGACCGAGGTCGACGCCAGCTTGGATCTGAAGTTCGCCCAGCGCGCCCTCGACTTTTCCGGCTCGTTTCACATGGCTGGGCTTTCGATCTACACGCCGCGCCTCCTCGCCGAGCCAGTGCGCGACCTGGGGTTTGATGTCACGGCTCGCGGGCGCATTGACCTAAAGACGCGACGTTTCCGCTTGGAAAAGGCCGCCGTGACGTGGAACGGCGCGACGGCAGAGATCGATGGCGAGGCGGAAGCTCAGCCAGCTGGCTTGGGTCCGAGTCTGGCGGCCGCCGCCCCCCCGCAGCCGACGGCTCAGCCGACCGTCCTGGCCGCGCCGGGTGGTCCCCCGGCCGCCGCGCCGACCCGAGGCTGGCGCGAGCGCTGGCGATCTGTGACGCTGCATCTGGCGGTGCCGCCCATCGCCTGCCAGGCGCTCTTGGACTCGCTGCCGGATGGCATCGTCTCGCGCATTCGTGACTTCAAGCTGGGTGGGACGTTTTCGACGGATGTGCGGCTGTTTGTCGATTTCGCCAAGCTGATGAAGCTGCCGCCGGCTCGCGACCCCAACGCGCTAGAAGACGAGGAAGGGGCCGAAGCGCTACCGCCGCCTCCGCCTCCGCCTCCGCCTCCGCCGAAGGCTAAGGTCGTGCGAGGCCCCAATGGCGCTTTGGTGGCTGCTCCCAAGGAGCCCAAGGACGAGCCGGTCCAGCTTTCGGGTAAGGTCGGCATCGACGGCTGCAAGGTGCTGGAAGCTCCCAAAGAGATGCTGGCGACGCGCTTGCTAGTGCCGTTTGAGCACTCGGTCCTCATCGAAGGTGACCGTGAGCTGCGTTTCGTCATCGGCGACGAGAATCCCGACTACGTGAGCTACGACCAGATCTCGCCGCACCTCATCAACTCGATCATGACGACGGAAGACAACGGCTTCCTGCGTCATCGCGGCTTCATCCTGCCGGAGTTTCGCAGCGCGCTGCAGTCGAACCTAGAGCGGGGTTATTTCCGCCTCGGGGCCTCGTCGATCACCATGCAGATGGTGAAAAACGTTCTGCTCTCGAAGGAAAAGACGCTGTCGCGCAAGCTGCAGGAGCTGTTCCTGACCTGGTACCTGGAGACCTATCTCACCGACGATGTCGAGATGCTCAAGGCCGTGGGCAAGGGCATGTCTCCCAATCAGTACTGGCTGACCAAGCTGCAGAAGAATGCAGCCGCGGCCAAGGAAGCCGCAGCGGCGGCGGCAGCGGCCGGTCAGCTGACGGCGCCCGAGCCGGCTGTCCCGACGGCACCAGGGGCTCCCGTGACGGCAGCGCAGGCCTACAGTCCGTTGCGCGACATCAACCCGATCAAGCGCCGCATCCTCGAAATCTACTTCAACGCCATCGAGTTTGGTCCCTACCTGTACGGCATCGGCAAGGCCGCCCGACATTACTTTGGCAAATCGGCCAAAGACCTCACTCCACGCGAAGCGGCGTGGTTCTCGTCGATTTTGCCGAACCCCAAGCGTCGCTACATCCACTTCTGCAAGGGGGCGGCCGACGAGAAATGGGAGAAGTACATCGACCGCATCGTGCGTCGCAACCATGAGCGCGGCCGGCTGACCGACGAAGAATTCGCCATCGCGATGCAAGATCGGCTGGTGTTTGATCGTGCTGAGGCGCTGCCGGAAAAAGAGTGCTTCGCCCTGATCACGCGGCTGACTGATCAGGCGCAGCAGGCTGCCCTTGCCGCCGCGGCGGCTGCGGGATCTGGCGGGCCGCTGCCGACTCCGCTGCCACTGCCACCGCCACAGCCGGTCAAGCTGCCGCCCCCTCCGCCATGGGCCCAAGACGAGGTCCACACGCGAACAAAGAAGACGCCCTAGAGCTCAGAGCTGGCATGCAAAAACACTTTGTCCTCGACACCAACGTCCTTCTGCACGACCCGCTGGGGATGTTTCAGTTCGCTGACAACATCGTCGTCATTCCGATCGTCGTTCTCGAAGAAGTCGATCAGTTCAAAAAAGAGCTCTCGGATCGCGGCCGCAGCGCACGCGAGGTCTGCCGGCGGCTCGATGAGCTTCGCGAGCAGGGTCACCTCGCTGACGGTGTGCCGCTCAAGCACGGCGGCCTGCTGAAAGTCGCCATCGCGACCGCGGATCTGCCGACCACGCTGTCGAACGTTCGGCCGGGGCACAGCGCCGACAACATGATCTTGGCGACGGCGCTGCGAGTGCGTGACAGCAATCCCGGCGTGCCGACGATCCTGGTGACCAAGGACGTC
This sequence comes from Pseudomonadota bacterium, assembly GCA_035345735.1. Classification (GTDB taxonomy): domain Bacteria; phylum Myxococcota_A; class Polyangia; order Palsa-1104; family JAEUJZ01; genus JAEUJZ01. Next base: position 6,865 of record DAORCZ010000245.1, read on the forward strand.
AACCTGCGCATTCGCGCCGACGCCTTGGGCCTCAGCGCCGTCGACTACGACGTCGAGCGCATCACCATCGAAGAGCTGTACTCAGGCAGCGCCGAGGTGACGATCGGCAGCGAGATCATCAACACCTTCTACCAAGACGGACGCGTCGCGCTGGAGGTGCTCAAGGCGGCGGCCAGCGATTGGCCGCGTGAGCTCTTTATGAACCAGTACCTGCTCTTGCGCAGTCGCGACAATCCATCGCAGACGGCGCTGGGGCGGGTGGACACGGCACAAGGCGTGCTGCTGCCGACGCGCAAGCTGCGCGAAGGGGTGTGGGGCATCCGCCCGCGCAACAAGGAACAGCACTGCCTGCTCGACCTCCTGCTCAACGACGACATCAAGCTGGTCACGCTCGTCGGCAAGGCGGGCACCGGCAAGACGCTGCTGGCGATCGCCGCTGGTTTGCAGAAGGTCACCGAGGAGCGCGTCTATCACAAGCTCCTGGTCTCGCGGCCGATCTTTCCGCTCGGGCGCGACATCGGCTTTCTGCCGGGCACCGTCGAAGAGAAGCTCAACCCGTGGATGCAGCCGATCTACGACAACGTGGAGTTTCTGTTGAACCTGTCGCAGCCCGGCGGGACCACCGGTCGCGATCGGCGGCAGGGCCAGTCGCACCAGGACCTGGTCAACATGGGCCTGATGGCCATCGAGCCGCTGACCTACATCCGCGGTCGCTCGATTCCCAACCAGTTCATGATCGTCGATGAGGCGCAGAACCTAACGCCGCACGAGGTCAAGACGATCATCACCCGCGTCGGTGACAACACCAAGATCGTGCTCACCGGCGACCCCTACCAGATCGACAATCCCTACGTCGATGCCAGCAACAACGGCCTGACGACGGTGGTCGAGCGCTTCAAGGGCCGCGCTCTGGCCGGCACGATCACGCTCGTCAAGGGCGAGCGCTCGCCGCTGGCCGAGCTAGCTTCCAACATCCTCTAGCCCGTAGCTTAGGCACCCCGCCCCGATGGCGCGGGGCTGTTCGCTAGACGGGGCCTTGCCGTCGGCAAGACCTCGCGGCGAAGCCAGGCCCATGAGCGGGCCGTGGCGACCCTCAAAGACACGGTTTTGCGGCCTTGTTCACAGGTCGCGCTTGCGCCATATTCGCCGCCTCCGGGGCGCTTGCCGTTTCCGTCCCGCGTGTCGTTTCCTTCCCGTATCCACCGTCATAAGGAAGCTCTCCGATGAGCCATCGCTCGCCCGTTACATTTGCTGAGACCCTCGAATCCTCCCTGGCTCGTCTGTCAGAGCGACAGCGCGGCCTGCTCGCCACCGGCAGCACGCTGGTCAGTGTGCTGGGCTTTGTGGGGCCGGCGCTGACCGGCTGCGACTCGGCCCCGGCCGACGATGCCGTATCGCGCGCGCAAGAGGTCATCGCCAACGGCCAGACCGACTGGGCGCAGCGCATGGGCGCCCGCAATCGCAGCATGATTCGCTACTACAGCGACTTCTGGCGCGAGTTCAGCGGCAGCGGTCGCTACGGCTACACCGGCGTCACCGTCTTTATCAAGCTGCGCGTGCAGCCGGTGGTCGGCGCGGATCTGTCGTACAAAAAAGTCGGCGTCGTCTATCGCGAGGTCGGAAACCCCACGCCGGTGACCGCCACCGGCTACTACTTCGCCCGCATGCCCGACGGCGCGGAAGAGTGGCACGTCCCAGTGCGCAGCACGCTGCGGCAGGGCACGTTCACCTTCAATGCCTGGTACGAAGACGGCATCTACGGCCGCTACTTCGACGACAACAACGGCGAGCTTTACGCGATCAGCTGGAATGGCGAGGCGGGCGATTTCGTCACCGTGCGTCCCGACTACGCGGCGTCGAACGCCAAGTTTGGGGCCGGCGGGATCAAGGGTACGCTGGCCTTTTCCATCGTCGATCTCGACTACGACAAGGACATTCGGCTGGAGTGGTCGACCGACGACTGGCGCACCACCAACGTCTTTGGCATGGGCGGCCCCGGCGAGAGCAACAAGCTGCGCTGGGATGCCAACATCGGCATCGACTTCGATCGCTGGGTCATCGACGTCGATCTGCCCGGCAGCTTCACCAGCTTCCGCTATCGCCTGGTGTACAAGCACGGTGTCGTCGCCGGGGCGGACTCGGTTGAGTTTGTCGGCGGCGGGCGCGGCGGCTACAGCCTGCCCAAGACTTAGCGCGCGGTCGCGGCGATGTGGATAGCGACGGATCTGCACGCGCACAGCGGCTATTCCGACGGGACGGCAAGTCCGGAAGCCGTGGTCTCGGCGCGGGCGGCGGCGGCGCTGTCGGTCATTGCGCTTAGCGATCACGATATGTTCGCTGGCGTGCGACGGGCCGCTACGCAGGCCGCTGCAGTTGGGTTGCGACTGATCCCGGCGATGGAGGCGACGTCGTTTTTCCACTTCGGTCGCAGCGATGCCGAGCAGGTGCACATCCTGGCCTACTTCCCGCCGCGCTTTCTGCTGGGCGAGCGGCTAGAGCAGACCTTCCTGTTTCAACGCGGGCTGCGTGTGCAGGCGCGCTGGCGCGAATTTATCGGCACCTGGCTCGACGGGCTGCACGCCGACGATCGTCAGGCGCTGGATCGCGACGGCGAGCTGATGGCGCTGCCCGCGGATCGCTTTCCGGGTCTGCAGCTTCTCATTGGGCGCATCGTGGCGGGGCGGCCGCAGCTATTCCGTCACTTCATTCGCAGCCACGTCCGCTTCTGGAGCGAGGATCGCGAGCTCTTCGGCTGGAC